>JAEZPL010000724.1 GCA_023413605.1 Pseudomonadota bacterium | reverse complement strand
CCTGGAGCCGTCCATGCAGCACAGCGGGCAGCACGGGGGGCAGCAAGGGAGGAAAACGTCATGACTCCAGCCTCCCTGCGCTCGCGCGTTCCGGCGGAAACGGACGACAAGGCCGATCCGGCCCCGCCCTGCACCATGGTCAACTTCGGCGTGGCCGGCGACATGGCGAAGCGGCTGCTGTTCCCGGCGCTGTACAATCTGGCTGCCCGCGGCCTGCTGCCGGAGCGCTTCGCCATCCTCGGCGTCGCCCGCCACCCGATGTCCGACGAGGACTTCCGCGCCGCCGTGCGCGACTCCCTGCGCGAGCACGGCACGCAGGACATCGTGCCCGAGCTTGCGGAGGCGCTGCTCGGCCGCCTGTTCCACGTCCATGGCGATTTCGACCAGCCGGACACCCACGTCCGCCTGAAGGAGCGTTTCGACACCATAAGCCGGCAGTTCGAAACGGCGGGCAACGCCCTGTTCTATCTGGCGACACCGCCCGCCGCCTTCGTCCCGGTCGTCCGCCAACTGTCCGCGCAGGGGCTTCTGGAGGAAGAGGGCGACCGGTGGCGGCGGGTCATCGTGGAAAAGCCGTTCGGCAGCGATCTTGCCTCCGCCAGGGCGTTGAACGCCCAACTGCTTTCCGTGCTGGACGAGCGGCAGATCTACCGGATCGACCATTATCTGGGGAAGGAGACGGTTCAGAACATCATGGTGGCGCGCTTCGCCAACGGCCTGTTCGAGCCGCTGTGGAACCGCAATCACATCGACCATGTGCAGATCACCGTGGCGGAGACGGTCACGGTGGAACAGCGCGGCCGGTTTTACGACGCCACCGGCGCCTTGCGCGACATGGTGCCGAACCACCTGTTCCAGTTGCTCGCCATGACGGCGATGGAGCCGCCGACCTGCTTCGCCGCCGATTCCGTGCACGCTGAAAAGGCCAAGGCGCTGCAAGCGCTCCAGCGCTTCCGGCCGGAGGACATGATCCGGAACGTGGCCCGCGCCCAGTACGGCGCCGGCACGGTGAAGGGCAAGCCGGTGCCGGCCTACCGCGAGGCCCCGGCGGTGGCGCCGGACAGCATGATGGAAACCTACGTCGCCATGCGCCTGATGTTCGACAACTGGCGCTGGGCGGGCGTGCCCTTCTACCTGCGCACCGGCAAGGCGCTGTCCACCCGCAAGACCGAGATCGCCATCAAGTTCAAGCAGGCCCCCTATTCCCTGTTCCGCAACACGCCCGTGGAGCGTCTGGCGGAGAACTTCCTGGTCATCGGCGTGCAGCCCTGCGAGGCCATCGCGCTGCAATTCAACGCCAAGGTCCCCGGGCCGCGCCTGCGGATCGACGGCGTTCACATGGTCATGCAGTACAAGGACTATTTCGACGCCAAGCCGGGCAGTGGTTATGAAACGCTGATCTACGACTGCATGATGGGCGACGCGACGCAGTTCCAACGCGCCGATTATGTGGAAGCCGGTTGGGGCGTGGTGCAGCCGATTCTGGACGCCTGGAGGGAAAACCGGTGCAGCCCGCTCGTCACCTACCCCGCCGGAAGCGAGGGACCGCATGAGGCCGACGAACTGCTGGCCCGTGATGGCCGCCGTTGGCGTCCCCTGGATTGAGCGCCGCGGAGAAATCGCGATGTCCGAGGCCACGACCGCCCTGTTCTCCGACCCGGAAGCCCTCGCCGCGGGCGTGGCCGACTGGCTGCTCGCGCGGTCCATGGACCGGCCGGAGGCACCCTTCGCGGTGGCGCTGTCCGGCGGTTCGACTCCGCGCCGCCTGTACGAAAGGCTCGCCGAAGCGCCCCTCCGCGACCGCTTCCCCTGGGATCGGACGCACTGGTTCCTGGGCGACGAACGCTTCGTCCCCCCGGACGATCCGAAAAGCAACCTGCGCATGGTCCGCGAGGCGATGTTGTCCAAGGTTCCGGTCCCCACGGAATACATCCACCCGGTTCCAACGGTCGGACTTGACCCGATCGATGCGGCGCGGGCCTACCAGCGCGCGCTTGCCGCCTTCTACGGCGCGGACCGCCTCGACCCCGCCCGGCCGCTGTTCGACGTGACTCTGCTCGGCCTTGGCACCGATGGGCACACGGCCTCGCTGTTTCCCGGCACCGCCGCGCTGGAGGAACGGACCGCGTGGGTGACGGCTGTGGTCGGCGCGATGCCGGAACCGCGCATCACCCTGACCTACCCTGCCCTGGACAGCAGCCGGCACGTCGCTTTCCTGATCGCCGGAGCCGACAAGCGCGCGATCTACGACCGCTTCCGCGGTGGCGACATGGCCCTGCCGGCGGCGCGCGTGAATCCAGTGGGGCAACGGATTGTGTTTGTGGACACCGCCGCGACGGGCGACCGGCCATGACGGGCAGGCCCGCCGATGTGGACCTCCCGAAGCGGCTGGCCGCCGAAGCCTCCGTCGCCATGGTGGCGGACGGCATGGTGCTGGGCCTCGGTACCGGCTCGACCATGGCCTTCGCGCTGGAGGCGCTTGCAGTGCGGATCGCACAGGGGCTGCGCGTCACGGGCGTCCCGACCTCCGACCGCACCGCGGCGCTCGCCCGGACGCTCGGCATTCCGCTGACGGATTTCGCCGCGCACCAGCGCCTGGACCTCGCCATCGACGGCGCCGACGAGGTGGAGCGTGGGACGTTGAACCTCATCAAGGGCCTTGGCGGCGCCCTGCTCTATGAGAAGATCGTCGCGGCGGCTAGCGACCGCTTCGTGGTGATTGCCGACGTTGGCAAGCTGGTCCACCGCCTGGGCGAGCGCTCCCCCCTGCCCGTCGAGATCGTGCCCTTCGGCCACGAAGCGACGTTGCGCCGCCTCGCCGACGCCGGCCTGGAACCGATCCTGCGCAAGACGAACGGTGGCCTTTATCGGACCGACGGCGGGCACCACATCGCCGACTGCCGCACCGGCCCCATCCTCGACCCCGCGGCGCTGGACCGGGCCTTGCGCGCGATGGCTGGTGTCGTGGACACCGGCCTGTTCATCGGCATGGCGAACCGCGCGATCATAGGTATGAACGGGGGCGTGCGGATTTTCACGTCACCTGAGTGATACGGACGGCGCCTGAAGGCGTCGTCCGTATCACCCTCTCGATCAATGCTAACGCATTGATCTGCCGGGCTTGACGTTCGGCGGGCACTGGAAGTGTTCATCCGCCGACCGTATGACTGCGGCCCGTGCCCCCAGTTCCCGGCATTGAACGCGTCGGCGCGCATGCGGGCGGTCAGGGGCAGGAAGGCGGCGCCAAGGCGCAACTGTCGCCTAAAAAACGCGAACCGGGGCTTACAGGCCGGTGCCGGCCCACCCCGGATTCGGTTCGGGAGCCAGAACCGTCCCAGCCGCACCGCCCAGCGACAGGGCGTGTACCGAATTCCGTTCGAACCCGCAGATACCGGCCGGCAGTTCCTCCGCGTCGGGGCGGAACGCGTAGGGGCGCGGCGCGTCGCGCTGCACGCTGGTTTCCTGCGACCGGATCGTCAGGCCGGTGACGGCCGGCGCGCTCTGCTCCACCCACACCCACAGTACCCGCGGATCGTCGCGGAACTCGTCCAGCAGAGATGCCACCGTGGCACGGCAGAAACCGGTCGAGAGGTTGTGCATGCCGTGGTCGACGACCTCCGTCGCGTCCATGGCCCGGCCGGTCCCCGTCGGCCCCCAGGCGGTCATCACCAGCCCCGACACAACGGTGCCGACCACCCCCAGAGCCGCCAGGAAGCCCAACTCGCGTCCGGAATCGTTCAAGCCGCTCGATCCATTCTGCATGGCGGTCCTTCACGCCGGATCGGCATCCGGACGCTCAAAAAGGAATGTGCGCCGCCGGAACAGGCCGGCGACCCGAAGGATGGGGGATGTCCCCGGAGAGAATCTCTGACGAAACGGATAGTAATGCTGCGTTGCACAAAATCAATACCGCGGCGCGGTATGGAGCCATGCGACGCGCGCATATCGTTCAGCTGGCGCTTGTGCCCACCCCTTTTCAGGAATCTCCGATCAGGTCAGACATCTTTCGGGGTGCTCCACCGGTCCGCCGGGTTCATAATCGCGCGCATCTGGGCAATTTGCACACGAACCCGAGGAGACATCGCCATGACCGCTTCCCCCGACGCCGCGCACGCCGGGCTTCGCCCCGAAACCGTTGCCGCCGGCGCGCTGGGCTATGAGGACGCGGCGAGCGGGGCCATCATTCCGCCGATCCACCCCTCCACCACCTACCTGCGCGACCCCGACAACGGCTACAGCCGCGGCCGGGTCTATGCCCGCAGCGACAACCCGACCTTCGACACCGCGGCCCAGACGCTGAGCGCGTTGGAAGGCGGGGCGGACACGCAGTTGTTCGCCTCCGGCATGGCGGCGGCGACGGCGGTGTTCCAGGCGCTTTCGCCCGGCGACCATGTGGTGGTGCCGGAGGTGATGTACTGGGCGCTCCGCAGCTGGCTGCACGGCTTCGCGACCCACTGGGGCCTGCGGGTGGAAGGCGTGGACATGGGCCGCACCGACGCCCTGCGCGCGGCGGTGCGGCCCGGCGAGACCAAGCTGGTGTGGGTGGAAACGCCGGCCAACCCGCTGTGGACCATCACCGATCTGGCGGCGGCGGCGGAGATCGCGCACAAGGCCGGCGCCCGGCTGGCGGTGGATTCGACGGTTGCGACGCCCGTGCACACCCGCCCGCTCGACCTCGGCGCGGACATCGTGATGCATTCGGCGTCCAAGTACCTGAACGGCCATTCCGACGTGATCGCCGGCACGCTGACCACCGCCCGCGACGACGAGGCTTGGGCGCGGATCAAGGCTGTGCAGAAACAGGTCGGCGGCATCCTCGGCACCTTTGAGGCGTGGCTGCTGCAACGCGGCCTGCGGACCCTGTTCCCGCGCGTGCGCTGGCAGAGCGCCTCGGCCCTGGCGCTGGCCGAGCGTCTGTCCGTCCACCCCGCGGTGGCGGAGGTGCTCTACCCCGGTCTTCCGGGCTTCAAAGGGCACGATGTGGCGGCGCGGCAGATGAAGGACGGCTTCGGCGGCATGCTGTCGGTCCGCGTGCGCGGCGGGACGGAGGCCGCGATTGCCACGGCCGCCCAGGTCCAGGTGTGGCGGCGCGCCACGTCGCTGGGGGGCGTGGAAAGCCTGATCGAGCACCGCGCGAGCATCGAAGGCCCGACGTCTCCGGTGCCGGGCGACCTGCTGCGCCTGTCGGTCGGCCTGGAGTCCGCGGACGACCTCTATGACGACCTCACCGCGGCCTTCCCGAAATCGTTCTGACGGAAAGGGTCGGGGGGCTGCGACCTGAAGCGGGTTGCGATCCGCTTCAGGGTTTGCCGGCGGCCGGCAAAGGTCAGAACACCAGCTTGGCGGCGTGATAGATCACCACCCACGGGGCGGCGATCAGGACCGCCCAGGTGGCGACCAGCGGAAGGCCACGCAGCTTTCGCGCCGGGCGCGGGGCGGCGATGGCGGCGTCGAGTTCGGTGATCGGGGGATTGTATTGAGACATGGCTTCCTGCCGGTCAGTGTGTGATGGCAGGATGCGCGGCGATCCGTTAACGCGGATTAAAGTTGGGGGTAGGCGCCGGGCGGGATTAGGACGTACCCCCTTCGGGGGTGCGTCCTAATCCCGTTTCAAAATCACGAACCGCGGCGGTGGGCGAGTGCGGCGGCGGCGAAATAGTCCCGGTCGCACGTACGCTCGGACTTGCGCCGGTCCTTGCTTTGAACGTCGAAGTGTCCGGAGTCTTCGCGGGCGCTGCTGCGCGCCTGCGCCTTGTCCTGGGTGACCATAATGTTCCTTTCAGCGCCGACGGAGCCGTCGTTTTTGGCAGCATTTCCACGATGGGCGTGGAATGGCGGCGGTGCCGCGGTTGTTCTGTTCGCCTTGGCCGATGTCGCGAACCGGGCCGGCATAGCGAACCGGAAGAAACGGCCCTCATCGGGGGCCTGTGCGCGTTGCCGAAGCCCGCCAAGGCGCGGTGTCGGAGCAACAAGTACAGCACCCGGCGGGCGGATGCCAATGAAACGATCCCGCGATGCACATGAACTCCATGCATCGGGAATGTCCAAAGCGGCGTGGCCCCGCATCGCAACGGAGCCACGCCGCCCAAGGATCACCACGGATCAGGCCGGTTCGAGGGACGTGTGGAGGCGCTCAGCCGTCCCAGCCCAGATGGCTGAGGAAGGACCGGGTCCGCGCATGGGTCGGTGTGTCGAAGATTTGGGCTGGCGGCCCTTCCTCGATCACGCGGCCCTCGTCGAACACAAGGATCCAGTTGGCGACGCGGCGGGCGAAGCTCATCTCGTGGGTCACGACGACCATCGTCATGCCCTCCTCCGCCAGCCGCTTCATGACGTTCAGCACCTCGCCGATGGTCTCAGGGTCGAGGGCCGAGGTCGGCTCGTCGAACAGCATAACGTCCGGGTCCATGGCCAGCGCGCGGGCGATGGCGACGCGCTGCTGCTGGCCCCCCGACAGGGCGCTGGGGTGGTTGCCGCTCTTGGCGCCCAGCCCGACCTTTTCCAGAAGCGCCTGGGCCTTCGCCCGGGCCTCCGCCGGATCGGCACCCAGGATGGTGATCGGACCGCACGCGACGTTTTCCAGCGCGGTCATGTGCGGGAACAGTTCGAAGTTCTGGAAGACCATGCCCATGCGGCGCCGGACGTGGCGAAGCTCCCCCTCCGTCTTCGGCAGGGGCTGCCCTTCGAACACGACACGCCCGCCGTCGGCGATCTCCAGGGCGTTGGTGCAGCGGAGCAGCGTGGACTTGCCCGAGCCGGAGGGGCCGATCAGGCAGACGACCTCCCCCTTGTTGACCTGCGCGGACACGCCGTTCAGCACGGTCAGGGCTCCGAAACGCTTGACCACCTTGTCGTAGAGCACGACCGGCGGCTGGTCGGCGTTCTTGCGGAGGCTGGTGTGGGCGGATGCCAGGGTGGTCGTGCTCACTCGGTGACCCCGTATTTGCGGTGAATCCAATCGACGAGTTTCGCCTGGGGATAGCCCAGGGCCCAGTAGATCGCGGCCATGGCGGTCAGCATCTCCAGCACCCGGAAGGTCTGGGAGCGGATCTGGAGCGCGGTGTGGGCAAGCTCGCCGACGGCGATGACGGACACGAGCGACGTGTCCTTGAACAGCGCCACCCAGGTGCTGGCCAGCACCGGCAGGATGCGGCGGACCGCCTGGGGCAGGATGACCTTGCGCATGGCCTGCGACCGGCTCATCCCCATGGCCATGGCGGCTTCCAGCTGCCCCTTGCGGATCGAGTTCACGCCGGCCCGGAAGGTCTCGGCGTTGTAGGCCGACACGTTCAGGCACATGGCGACGAGGCCCGTCGCGAAGGCCGAGAACTGCACATCCGCCAGGATGGGCAGCACGTAGAAGGCCCAGTAGACCAGCAGGATCAGCGGGACGTTGCGGAAGAACTCCACGAACACCGTTCCCGCCCAGGACAGGGCGCGGACGTTCGATTGCCGCATCAGCATCACCAGGATGCCGCCGGGCACGGCGATCGCCATGGTCGCCACGGCCAGCGCGATGGTCAGCAGCACGCCGTGCGCGAGGTCGGCGCGGTACTGCCAGATGACGTTCCAGTCCAGGGTCATGACCGCCCCAAATGCGCGACCCGGCGGTAGAACGCCTCGACGGCGCGCGTCACCGGGAACAGGATCAGGAAGTAGACGAGCATCGCGGTCGTGAAGACCTCGATGGGCCGGAAGGTCTGCCCCGAGATGGTCTCCGACTGCCGCATCAGCTCCGGCACCGCGATGACGGAGGCGATGGCCGTGTCCTTGATGGTCACTGACAGCAGCGAGCCATAGGCCGGCAGCATGCGCACGACCGCCTGCGGGAACAGGATTTTCCGGACGATCTGCGCCCCGGACATGCCGAGCGCCCGCGCCGCCCTCACCTGCCCCGGCCGGATGGAGGCAAGGCCGGCGCGCAGGATCTCCGACACGAAGGCCGCGATGTGCAGCGTCAGCGCGGCGAGCGCCGCCCAGAAGGGCGGCAGCGTGATGCCGGTCAGCAGGGGGAACGCGAAGAAGGTCCAGACCAGCACCACCAGCACCGGAATGGCCCGCATCGAATCCACGTAGAAGGTCAGCGGCACGCGCAGCCAGCCCGGCCCGTAGATCCGCCCGAGGCCGAGCGCGATCCCGACCAGGGTGGCCGCCACCATGGTGGCGACCGACAGTTCAATGGTGATCCACAACCCCCGGGCCAGGAAGCCCCAGTTGTCGAAGATCGGCGAGAAATCGAAGTCCATGGCCGTCCGCTTGCGTTGGGCAGGGGCGCGCGGCGCCGGAGCGGGCTCCGGCGGCGGCGACAGCGGGGAATGGGGTGCCCGGCCCGCCCGTCAGGCGGAAGGGCCGGGGCCGGAGCTTACAATCCGTCGATGACGCGCTGCTCGGCCTGCTGCAGCTTGGGCTCCATGTCCTCGGCCACGGCGCGCAGCCAGTCGAGATAGCCGGGCTGGTTCTTGTCCACGGCAAGGCCAACGGGGTTCGCCTTTTCGGTGCTGCCCTGGCAGTTGTTGTCCTTGGGCAGGACGGCCAGGCCCTTCACCTTCTTGTTCATGCCCACCC
>JAEZPL010000668.1 GCA_023413605.1 Pseudomonadota bacterium | reverse complement strand
GGAGTAGGCGACCTCGACCAGCACATCGTTGTCCGGCAGGTCGGCCAGCGTCAGCGTCGTGAAGCCGCCCTTGGGCTTGCCGTCGACGTCCTTGATCACAAAGGCTTTGAAGCTCTCGGCCATGGTTTTTTCCTGAAATGATGAAAATGGTCAGGCGTTCGCGGCGAGGATGTCCCGTGCCTGTTCCTTCAGCTTGCTGCGCTGGATCTTCTCGCCGTTGGGGCTCATCGCCGACGGGAAGCGGTCCACCACGACGAAGCGGACGGGAACCTTGAAGTCGGCCAGCGCGGCGCGGACGCGGTCGCGTAGGGCGGCCTCGTCGAGGGTGGCGCCATCGCGCAGGCGCAGGAAGGCGACGGGCTTGTTGCCGCGTTCCGTCGCCACCTCGACGACGACCGCGGTCTCCACGCCGCTCTCGCGTTGCAGGATGGTCTCGATCTCCGCCGGATCGACGAGGAACCCGCCCAGGCGGAGGAAATCGCCGTTCCGGCCCTTGAAGATGAAGCTGCCGTCCTCCCGCATCGTCGCCAGATCGCCGGTGATGAAGAAGCCATCCTCCGTGAAGGCGTCGCGGGTCGCCGTGGGGTTCCCGAAATACTCGCTGAACAGCGTGTCCGAGGCGATCTCCAGGCTGCCGATGCTGCCGGGCGGCAGGATGCGGCCGGTGTCGGCCTCGCGCACCCGCACCCGCGCCGCGGGGTTGACCGGGTATCCGCCGGACAGCTTGCGAAGCGCGATCGGCGCGTCGGCCGCCTGCCGCGAGAAGAAGGAGTAGATCTCGCTCATGCCGAAGCCGTTGATCATCGGCACGCCGCGCCGTTCCGCCTCTTCGGGGAACGACGCGAGGGTCGGGTTGAAGGACGCGATCAGGCATTCGCGCAGGGACGGAAACGGCCTCTCCTCCGGGCAGACGTCGAGCAGCCGCTTGAACAGGTCGTCCGGGCCGTTCAGGTGCGTGATGGACCGCGACTGGATGAGATCGCGGGCGGCCTCCGCCTCGAACAGATCCATCAGCGTGACGGACGCGGCGCCGGCCACCGTCGCGGCGATCTGCGAGAAGCCGAACACCCCGCAGAAGGGGATGGCCTGCAGCAGGTGGGCGTCGCCCGAATCATAGCCGAACGCGGCCGCCACCTGGGCGGCGTGGCGGGCGACCGCCCCCTGGCGGTGCAGGGCGAACTTGGGAAGCCCGGTGGTCCCCGATGTCGGGAAGATGATGCAGGGCAGGTCCGGCGCCGCGGCGCTTTCGCCCGCGGGCGCCGTCAGCAGGTCGCGGTGATGGACCGCGCGGACGCCCGGCAGGGGAAAGGGGGCCTGCCCGTCGTCCTCGCACAGCACCGCCAGACGCAGCGACGCCATCGCGGCGGGGTCGAGTTCGCCCAGCATGGCGAGGAACGGGATGTTCTTGAAGCCGGGCCAGACGACGATCGCCGAGGCGCCCGTGCGCCCGACGATGGACTCCACCTCGGCCCGGCGGAACCGGGTGTTCACGGACACGGCGATGGCGCCGATGTGCAGGCAGGCGAAATACAGGTCGAGATACGGGATGCCGTTCGGCAGCCAGAAGGCGACCCGGTCGCCCGGTCCGAGCCCGAGCCCGCGAAGCGCCGAGGCGCAGCGCAGGCTGCGGTCCAGCAGATCCCCGTAGGACACGGAATGCGCGTTCCAGAGGATGCGGGCGCCGGGGGCCGTCGTCGCGGCATGACGCAGCTGGTCGACGGGCGTGGTGGTGAAGGGTTGGGCCATGTGCGTCATCACGGTCCTGTCGGCGTCCGGTGCGCCGTTGGAATGGGAAGGGGACGTGAGGGCGGAGCCCCCTGCCCGCGTTGGGGCGGCCGGGGGGCTCCGTCCGGTCATGCCGCCGTGCTGTCGTGCCGTGCGGCCGGCGCGGTTACCGGTCGCTCCACTTCGGCAGCGGAACCTTGCGCATCTCGCCGTTGGCGACCTGCTCCGGCCAGACGACCTGGAGCTTGCCGTCCTGCCACTGCATGACCGAGATCAGCGCGCGGCTGTTCTGCCCCGCTTCCTTCTCGCCCTGCTGGACCAGCTTCACGCCGGCGCCGGTCAGCAGCGATCCGGCCGGCAGGTCGGTTTCGTAGGCCGCCTTGCGCAGGGCGGCGAGTTCGGTCGAACCCGCGCGCGGGATCACGTCCGTGAACAGGGTCCAGAAGCCGCCGAAGGCGATCAGGCCGAGTGGGCCGGGGTCGCGCTTCTCCTTGGCGCGGAAGCCTTCCATGAACTCCGCGTAGAGCTTCTGCGTCGGTTCCGGCAAGTTGGAGACGTTGGGCGAGGACGGGGCGTCCACGTCGAAGATGCCGTCCGCGCTGGCGCCCGTCGCGGCCAGGAAGTCGGGCAGGGCGTAGCCGGTGCCGATGCCGATCATGGCCGGAACGTTGAAGTCCAGCTCGCGCGCCTGCCGCCAGAACAGCACCGCGTCGTTCAGGTAGGAGGTCGCGATGACCGCGTCGGGCTTGGCCGCCTTCAGGCTGAGGACCAGGGACGACAGATCG
>JAEZPL010000707.1 GCA_023413605.1 Pseudomonadota bacterium | reverse complement strand
TTGGCCGGCCCCGGTGCGCTCACCCTCGGAGATCACGTGCTGCGTCACCGCGCCGTCCTCGCCCGTCACCTCCACCATCACCCGCCACTTCATTGCGCTCCCGGTTCGCCGCCTTCCCAGCGCCCTTTACCATTCTCCCCCCAGGTTCGAGACGGTTTCTCCATCATTTGGAATATTAGGAATTCTGCTAAGAATACGCAGCCTCAGCAATTCTTCTATCGCGTGACGCTGGCGTAGGGTCATGTCGGTCATTTCCATCAGGACCGCCAGACCTGCGCCCAGGGCAATGCCGGCAGCCACACCGCCAGCAACGAACAGAACCGTTCCAGGCGTTACGGGGAAAACGGGTTCGCGGGGAGCCTCAATCACCTTCACCCGTTCCGGTCCTTCGAAGCGACCAAGCGCACCCGTTACCCGCGCCATCTCGTGCCGACGGGCCAGCGCGTCGTGGATGTCGCGCCGAGCGACCACGGCGCGTTCAAGACCTTGCAGTTCCTGTTCGACCGGGCCATATGCGGCAACGGCCGACTGCAGATCGGCAACTGCCTTTTCGAGTTGCCCGACCTCCTGCGACAGCGTCACGCGCCGGGCTTGCGCCTCTTGCAAACTCTTCAACTGCGACAGCAGCAGGTTGGCGGGCCGAGAGTCCGTGCCGTCGCCGCCCGTCCCAACCGCCAGCAGCCGTTCCACGTCGCCGTCCATTAGCGCCTTGGCGCCATCCATCAGATTGTCCTTTTCGGCCTCGAGGCGCCGCAGCTTGCGCGACGCCGCCTGGACCTCCGAATGTTCCTCGGTGTAGCGGGCGCGCAAAAGCGTCAACTCCCCCCGCAACTGGACGATGTTGTCCTCCAGCCGTGCGATCAGCGGGTTGGTGCTGAGGAGCCGGGCGCGCAGATCCTTGAACGCCGCATCGGCGCCGGCCAGTGCGGTGCGCTTTTCCTCCAATGTCTGACGCAGCGAGGCCAGCCGCTGGACGTTGCCACTGTACAGCGCTGGTAACTTGTCGGCATTGCGGGTTTTGAAGGTGGCCAGAGCTTGCTCCGCGTTGGCCAGTTCGGACCGTTGCTCGGTGATCTGGCGGTTCAGGAACAGTTCGCTGTCGCGGATCGACGAACGTTCCGGCGCCAGGAGCCGGTCGATGAATCGTTCCCCCACCGCGGCCAGCACCCGGTCCATCCCCGCCGGCCGTTCCCCACGCAGGCGAAGGTCGATCAGGTCGGACCCGATCAGCGACACGGTCAGGGCCGTGGACAGCCGCTGAATGATCTGCTCGCGCTCAGCCAATGTGCCGGTGGCCGAGGCCAGGGACAGTTGGTCCACGACCTCGCCCAGAATGTGTTCGCTGTGGACCAGCGTCTGGAGACCGGCCATGCGGTCCTTCAGGTTTGTCGCCACGGCGAAGTCGTTCAGAAACGGGTTGAGCTTCGCCGGCTCCTGCACCAGCAGCGTCATGCGCGCCTCGTAGGCGCGGGGAACGAGCTTGCCGGCAATGAACCCGAACAACGGCATCAGCAGAATCGGGGTGACGATCAGGTAACGCCGCCGCCACATCGCGGCCAGCACCAGATGCACCGTCTCGAACATCTGGTTACTCATGGCGATCCGCGGCCGGCGGGAATTCGATGATCACCGTGTCCGGTTCTCCTTCCGGGTCGTAGAGCGTGTCGCCACTCGGCAGTTCGGCCGGCAGCATTCCCTGCACCGCATCGGCGCGCCGATGCCCGAGGGAGAGGCGCGAGAAGCCGTCCCCCGTCGAACCGGGGGAGAACCGCATCAACGCCCGGTGCGGGCCTGGGGATAGGCGGGTAACGGCCGCCTGCACGCGCAACCGGTCCTCCGGCGCGATGTCGGCGCTGTGCGGCGCGAAACGTACCGTCACCGGCGGCTCGTCGGATTTGACGATGGGCTTGGCGTTTGACTGGGCGTCGGATTTGGGACGCGACCGGGCGGTCATCCCGGCCATGGCCTGACCGTTGTCGGCTTGGGCAACGGCCAGCACGGGCACCTGCGGGGCGGGCGGACGCCACGCACGGGCGCGGGCCGGCATGTCCTGCGGACCCGGGGGCGGTTCCTCCGGCGGCACCGGTGGAGGGGCGGCGGCGGACGGGACCTCCTTTCGCACGCGAGCCAGCATGGCATCCACCGTGATCGGGCGGTGCGGTGCGCCGGCCTGGTCCTCGGCCTCCATCAGCAGACGCACGGTGTCGGGGATCAAGGCCACCGGACGTTGCGCGCAGGCGCCGAGGGCGGCGACCAGCAGCAACGGCGGCAACACCAGAATCCGGTGCGTCATCGCAAAGTCTCCGCCAGGTTGATGATGCGCGCGCGCAGGGCGTCCAGCCGGGTGTTCGTCAGCGACTGCGCCAGCATCCAGCGACCGGTCACCGCAGCCCGCAGGGAAGCGGCCAGATCCCGCGCAGCCGCATCGTTCCGCCGGTCGAGCCACTCCAGCCACCGCAGGTCGTCGATGCCATCGGCCATGTCGAGGAGCATGGCATGGATGTCGGGTTGCGCCGGGCATGGGGTCGCGGCCGGAAGCAGGACCTGCACGTCGGCTTCCCGGCCGTCGGTCGGATCGAACGGATCCGCCGTCGGCATGCGCGCGTGCCATTGCAGGTAACCACCGGCACCGCTGGTCCACAGATAGAAGCCGGCCGTCAGGCGCGGGCGGCCGGTGTTGTAGATCCACGGCTCCACCCCGGCGGCCCGAACGCGCTCCATGTCCAACCGGTCGATGCCGAAGCCAGGATTGACCAGCGCACGGTCCAAAAGGGGAAGCAACCCCGCATCCCCCGGACGGTTCAGATGGGCCGCCCGGCACAGGCCGGGCATCGACTGCTTCAACCGGTGTGACAAGCCCGCCAGGTCCTCGGCCGGCAGGTCGGGGTTTCCCGGCTCGTCGGCGAGGCTCCACGCCAGGGACGGCAGGTTGCGTCGGGCAAGCTCATCCTCCGCCCCTCCCACGGCCTCGATGGCCGCGTCCGGGCCAAGCGCGGATACAAGCCGCTTCAGCGGCGCGTAGGCCAGGAACGGTGGAACGAAGCCAGCATCCCGCACAACGGCAACGTCGTCGGCGAAGACCCGGATACCCGCCCGATCCGGGGTGGCCAAGGGCGGCGC
This sequence comes from Pseudomonadota bacterium, assembly GCA_023413605.1. Lineage (GTDB taxonomy): Bacteria > Pseudomonadota > Alphaproteobacteria > Azospirillales > Azospirillaceae > Azospirillum. The sequence continues at coordinate 1,475 of JAEZPL010000707.1, read as the reverse complement.
CACCCCCGTCAACCCCAGGGAATGCAGGAACGACAGGTCGCAGGCGCGGGCCTTTTGCTGGATTCCGGCCAGTTCCGGAAACCAGCCCAGTTCCGGAGGGTCCTCCAGATAGAAGCCCACCGGCTTCTCCACCGCAGGCAGCGCAACGGCAGGCACCGTCACCACGAGGGGCACGGCCCGGCTTTCGCCATCCGCCCGCAGGGTCGCCGATCCGGTGTAGGTGCCTGGAGACGCCTGCTCCGGAACCTCGATCCACAGGGCGTATCGGCGCGGCGCCTGGGCCGGAAGCGGCAGAGCGTCCAGGTCGGCGATCAGGTGGTCGGCGGTCCGTATGAGAAGCGTGCCGGCGGTCTTGGCCCGTTCCAGACGCCATTGCCCGGCCCAGGCGCGCACCGCCAAGCGCGTTCCGCCCGGCCCGGCGGGTGGATCGATGGAAAGGTGCGGCGCGGCGACGGCGGCGGGAGACACCGCCAGAAGGTCCACATGACGGCCCGATCCCGGCGCCAGCGCCAGCCGCACCGGCTCCCCATCCAAGGGCCGGGAGGCTGCCGCCACTCCGTCCTCCGCCAGCGGGCCGAATTCCAGCACGGAGACGGGAAAGCCGGCCGGCTCCGGCGCTTCGCGCCAGATCTCGCGGTACCGTAAGGCGCGGGCAGACTCCACGGCCTCCAGGGCGCCGGTCCCGACGGGCTCGGCGAGAAGGCCGGAAAGGAAGGTCGCGGGTGCGCCTTCCCCGGCCAGTTCAACAACAAGGAGGCCGCCGGTCACCGGCACCTCCGCGGTCGTCCGGCCGCCGCGCCGGCTGCCCAGCGCGTCCCAGGCGTCCCGGCTGGGCGGCGCCTCTTCCCCGCGACCGCGGAGATAACGCGTGGCGATCCAGGCCGAGGGCGTCAAACGCTCTTCAAGAACGGTCGTGCCATTGAGCCGGATGCGGCGTTCCAGCGGGTGGGGCAGTGTTTCCCATTCGCCCAGATCCTCGGTCCACAGCGTGATCCGCCAGCGGCCGTCCGGCAAGGGTAGCTCCACCCTTTCCACTCCGCGCAAGCCGTCGGAGATCAGGGCGTCCCCGCCCGGGCGGCCGATCGCGACCGGATGGCCGGCGGTGATGCGCGGGTCATCGGGCGTTACCGGTTCGAACCCCGGAAAGACTGCCCCGCCCGGCGGACCGAAATCGAGCCCCACGGCCCCGGCCGGCAGCGTGAAGCCAGGCTCCAGCGTCACGCCGTCGATGGCGACGGCCGGCGTGTCGTCCGCGGTGAAGACGATCATCCGGCGGATGCTGTCCGTGTCCAGCCGCCGGCCCGATGGAGTCCGCAATCCGTTGGTCGGAAGGCGGATGGTGAAGGGGCCGGGAGGAAGTTGCCGTTCCTCGTTGACGCGGCCGGCGTAGCCGTCGGACCGGTCGTCGTCCAGGCGGATCACCAGCATTGCGGCGCCCGGCCCATCGTTGCGCCCCCGCACGACCAGCTCTTGTC
>JAEZPL010000688.1 GCA_023413605.1 Pseudomonadota bacterium | reverse complement strand
CCAAGGTCATGCTGTTCGACGAGCCGACCTCCGCCCTTGATCCGGAGATGGTCAAGGAGGTGCTGGACGTCATGATCGGTCTGGCCGAGGACGGCATGACCATGCTGTGCGTCACCCACGAGATGGGTTTCGCCAAGTCGGTCGCCGACCGCGTCATCTTCATGGACCGCGGCGAGATCGTCGAGCAGGACACGCCCGATGCCTTCTTCGGCAACCCGAAGTCGGAGCGGACCAAGCTGTTCCTCAGCCAGATCCTGAACCACTGATCCCACGATCTTCCGCTGTCGAAAATCTGGGCGCGGTAAACCATCGCAACCCGCACTGAGCACTGGCGGGTTGTGATGGTTTCAGGTTCAATGCCGGTCGTTTGTGCTGTTGATGCGTTGCACAACGGAGTCCGCCCCATGGAGCTGCTGAGCCCCCGTCCGGGTATCGGCCAGATCAAGCCCTACCGGCCAGCCCGTCCGCCGCAGGACGGTGGTGCCTGGATCGATCTCTCCCTCACGGTGAACCCGTTGGGGCCGGGTCAGAAGGCGCTCACGGCCTATCGGCACGCCGCCGGACAAATCCATCGCTACCCGGATTGGGCGCACGACCAGCTTCGGCAGGCGATCGCGCGGCGTTACGACCTCGACGCGGGCCACATCACCTGTTCGGCCGGATCGGACGAGATGATCCACCTCGTCACCCAGGCCTTTGCCGGGCCGGGCGATGAGGTTCTGTGCCACGAGCATGGCTACCGCGGCTTCCTGAAGGCCATTCGTGCGGCAGGTGCGGCCCCGGTCGTCGCAGCGGAGCGCGACATGGTGGTCGACGTCGACGCGATGATCGATCGGGCGAACGAGAAGACGAAGGTCTGCTTCCTCGCCAACCCGAACAATCCGACCGGCACCTACATTCCCATTGATCTGGTGCAGCGCCTGCGTTCCGGGCTGCCCTCACACACGCTGTTGGTGCTCGATTCGGCCTACGCCGAATATTGCCGCCGCGAGAATTACAGCGACGGGACGGAGGTCGTGGAGAACTCCGACAACGTGCTGATGGTGCGCACCTTCTCCAAGATGCACGGGTTGGCCGGCCTGCGCGTGGGCTGGGCCTATGGCCCGACCGGTGTCATCGAGGCGATCAATCAGGCGCGCGGCCCCTTCAACGTCAGCGTCGCCGCCCAGGCCGCAGCGGCGGCGGCCGTTCTGGACAGCGAGCATGTGGAGGCGACCTACGCCCACAACAGCGCGTGGCTTCCCTGGCTGAGCCACGAACTGGAGCAGGTGGGCGTGCGCGTCTATCCCTCCGTCTGCAATTTCATCCTGGCGCGCATCCCCACCGACCCATCGCTGGGCGTCCAGGCGGTGATGGACCATCTGGCGCGCCGAGGCATCCTGGTGAAGCCGGTGCACGATTACGGCCTGACCGATTGCCTGCGCATCACCGTGGGCCGGGAGGAGGAAAACCGGGCGCTCGTCACCGCGCTCGGCGAAATCCTGAGCTGAGCGTAGGTCTCACGACCCGCTGCGGGCGGTGGCGGGCGCGGCATCCTCCGACTCATCCGACTCAAAGGCCACGGGCGGCTGGATGGCGATCTCCTGGTGAAGCGAGCGTTCACGCGCGAAGATGAACAGGCCGGAGCCGACCACCACGGCGATGCCGACCAGCGACCACACATCCGGCCATTCGTCGAAGAAGATCGCACCGATCGCCAGCGCCCAAAGAATCTGGCTGTATTGCGCCGCCCCCACGCGGTCGGCGGGGGCGTAGGCCGCCGCAAGGGTGAACAGGGCTTGGGCCGCGAAGGTTGTCGTGGCGAAGGTGGCGATCAGCACCCATTGCTGCGTCGTCGGCCACGCGAATCCGGGGATCATCAGAACGCCGGACAGCAGGGCGGTGGACAGGAACACCGTCCCGATCAGGGTGAAGCGCCTTTCGGAATGCCCGATCATCCGCCCGGTGATCACCACCGCCGCGGAACTGAAGGCACAGCCGATGGCCGCGAAATGGCCGGGCAGCAGTTCGCGGAACCCCGGCCGCGCGACGATCAGCACCCCGACAAAGGCCGCGCAGACCGCCAGACGGCGCCGCCAGCGTACCGGCTCCTTCAACACGACGACGGACATCACCGTCACGAGGCTGGGCATCAGGAACAGCAGGGCGAAGGCCTCCGCAAAGGGCAGGCTTCGGAAGGACATCACGCTGAGCGGCGTGGAAACCGCCACGAACAGCAATCGCAAGGCCATCAGCCAAGGCCGCTTCCACCGCACGAGATCGCCGATGCGGTCGCCCTTCCTCATGAACACCGGCGAGAGAAGCAGGGGCAGAAGGTACGCGAAGAAGGTCACTTCGAACGGGTCGAGCCCATGCCCGATGGCCTTCACCACGGCATCGCCCCACGCGAAAGCTGCAAAGGCGAGGAACGCGAACACGATCCCTTTGATCGTGGGGCCCTTGATCATGGAGATGAATCACCGAAGGGAAACGCCGGAGGCGCCCGCGGACCGCTCCCGTCCCAGGCGCCCCATTGACGATACAGCAGCGCAGGCTTGGGGTTTACTCGAAGATCGGGATGTGTGGCGCGGACGTGCGCGGCAGCCAGCCCTGGACGCGGGGGTCCTGGATCTCCCGAGTCACATGGCGAACAGGCACGAAACCCATGGACTGATAAAGCGGCAGCGCCTTCGGATGGTCGAAAGTGCAGGTGTTCACCAGCAGCTTCCCCGTGTTCCCCTGCCACGCCAGCCTGATCGCCGTGTCGAGCAGCCAGGGGCCGAGCTTCAGGCCGATGAAGTCCGGGATCAGGCCGAAATAGGCGAGGTCCGTGTCGGTCTCGCGCCGGTCGATCTCGGCATAGCCCGCGGGCGTCCCGTTCACGTACAGGACCCAAATCTCGACGCGCGGATCGGTGACGATCCGCCCCAGCTCCGGCATCGGCAGCCGCCGGCGCTCGTGCCACAGCCAGGGCTCGCCGACCGTGTCGTACAGATAGCGGTAGAAGGACGCCGTGGGCGGATTGGCCCGCACCAGCGCCACGTCGCCCGCCGGCCGGGGCAGGGGAGCGTGGGGGGGCGGCGCGGTCATCTCCAGATAGGTGACGATGACCGAAAGGCAGCCGGGCGGAACCGGGGCGGACAGCAGCGGCGAGGTCAGGGAGAAGGGGTTTTGAGCCATTTCTGCATCACGGTTACGGTGGACGTGGCATAGCCCAGCCGTTCGTAGAACGCCATCGCCGCGTGATTCGTTTCGCGCACCATAAGCTGCGCCTTGGGCATGCCTGCCTCCATCAGCCAGCATTCCGCCGCCGCGACCATGGCCCGGCCATGGCCGCGCCCCTGGCGGGCCGGATCGACGGCAAGGTAGTAGAGCCATCCCCGATGCCCGTCATGCCCGACCATCACGGAGGACACGATCCGCCCGTCTTCCGTGCCGACCAGGATGGTCGCGTTCGGCTTCGACAGCGCAAGGGTGATGTCCGCCACCGGATCGTTCCAGGGGACCACAAGGTTGCAGGCGGTCCACAGCGCGACGACGGCGTCCCGGTCGCCCTCCGCGAACGGCCGGATGTACAGGGTCGAGCCGTTCATGGCTTTCCCCTATAGCGTCGCCGGCCCCGTTTCCAGCGGCAGGTCGGGCCGCAGTCCCCACTCTGCCCAGGACCCGTCGTAGATCGCCACGTCGCCCTTGCCGGCCGCAGCCAGCCCCAGCGCGATGACGCAGGCCGTCACGCCGCTGCCGCAGGAGGCGACCACCGGGCGGTTCAGGTCGATGCCGGCGGCTTTGGCCCGCTCCGCGATGGCCGCGGCAGGGAGGAGGGTCTTGGAGTCGGCGTCGATCAGTTCGTTGAAGGGCAGGTTAAGGCTGCCCGGAATGCGTCCGCTGCGGCGGCCCGGCCAAGGCTCCACGACCGCGCCCTCGTAGCGGTTGGCGGCGCGGGCATCCACGACCTGATCGGCGCGGCGTTCGATGTTGGCGAGGATGTCGTCGACCCGGCGCAGCAGCTCCGGCCGCAGGCGGGCGGTGAAGGCTTTCGGTTGCGGAGTCGCCGGCCCGGAGACCGTGGCCCGCCCCTCGGCCAGCCACTTTGGCAGGCCGCCGTCCAGCACGGCCACGCGATCATGGCCGAACAGGCGGAACAGCCACCAGACGCGCGCCGCGGCGGTCGCCATGCCGGCGCTGTCGTAGACCACCACCGTGTCGCCGTTGCCGATGCCCTGCGCGCCGACCTTGGCGCCGAAGGTCGCCTCGTCCGGCACCATGTGCGGCAGTGGGTGGGTGTCCGGCTGGGCCACATCGTCGATGTTGATGTACGCGGCGCCTGGGATATGCTGCTGCTCGAACTCGGCGCGCGGGTCACGCTCCACCCCCGGCATGAACCAGGAGGCGTCGAGCACGCGCAGGTCGGCCGCGCCGAGGTTGCGGGCGAGCCAGTCGGTCGAGACGACGGGGCCGTTCAGCACTTCGGTCTTTACGGATTCGGGCATGACGTTCCCTCCCTCTCAATCCTTCAGCGCGACGACGACGCGCCGGTTCTGCTTGCCCTTGTTCTCGATCTTCAGGACCTCCAGCGTGCCGATCTCGCCCAGCCGCGCCACATGGGTACCGCCGCAGGGCTGAAGGTCGATGCCGGCGATGTCCACCAGACGCACGCGGCCATAGCCGCGCGGCGGCTTCACCGTCAGGGTGCGGATCAGGTCGGGCTTCGCGTCCAACTCCTCGTCGGTGATCCAGATCGAACCAACCGGCGTGTCGGCGGCGATCAGGCGGTTCAGCGCCGCGGCGATGCCGTCCTTGTCCAGCGCCTCGGCCGGAAGGTTGAAGTCCACGCGGCTGCGCTCCGCCCCTACCTGCGCGCCCGTGATGGACGCGCCGGGCAGCACGGCGCACACGAGGTGCAGCGCCGTGTGCATGCGCATGTGGCGGTGCCGGCGGTCCCAATCGATTTCCGCGTCCACGGCCGTGCCGGGTGCGGGCAGGGTGGCACCCGGCTCCGGCACATGCAGCACGTCGTCGATGCTGTCGCCCTTCACCGTGTCGACGATGCGGACGTTGCCGTCGTCGAAACGCAGCACGCCGGTATCACCGGGCTGGCCGCCGCCGTTCGGATAGAACACGGTCCGGTCCAACCGGATTCCACGCTCATCCACGGAGGTGACGGTGGCGGAACAGGATTTGGCGTAGGCGTCCTCGCGGAAAATCAGCTCCATGGGACCTCTGTTGCGTTACGAATCCAGCCAGTCGGGCACAGGCAGATTTTTCTCACGCAAGAAGGCCGGATTGAAGAGCTTCGATTGATACCGCTGCCCTCCGTCGCACAGGATGGTCACGATGGTGTGTCCGGGACCCATCTGCTTGGCAAGGCGGATGGCCGCGGCGACGTTGATTCCCGATGATCCGCCGAGCACGAGGCCCTGCGTCTTGATCAGGTCGAAGATGATCGGCAGCGCCTCTTCGTCCGGAATCTGAAGGGCCTGATCGACCGGCGCGCCTTCCAGGTTGGCGGTGATTCGGCCCTGCCCGATGCCTTCGGTGATGGAGGTGCCTTCCGCCTTCAGTTCGCCGTGGGTGTAGTGGTTGTAGAGGGAGGCCCCCATCGGGTCGGCCAGCACGATGCGGACGTCCGGGTTGCGTTCCTTCAGCGCAAGGCCGACACCGGCCAGCGTGCCGCCGCTGCCGACCGCGCAGGTGAAGGCGTCGATGCGGCCCTCGGTCTGGAACCAGATTTCCGGGCCGGTGGTCAGGCGGTGGCCTTCCCGATTTGCGACGTTGTCGAACTGGTTGGCCCAGACGGCGCCGTTTGGCTCCGTCTTCGCCAGTTCTTCGGCGAGGCGGCCGGAATAGCGCACGTAGTTGTCCGGGTTGGAGTAGGGCACGGCGGGAACCAGGCGAAGGTCGGCGCCGACCAGACGCAGCATGTCCTTCTTTTCCTGGCTCTGCGTTTCCGGCATCACGATCACGGTGCGGTAGCCCAGCGCGTTGCCGACCAGCGCCAAGCCGATGCCCGTGTTACCGGCGGTTCCTTCCACGATGGTGCCGCCCGGGCGCAGAAGGCCGCGCTGTTCGGCGTCGCGCACGATGGCGAGCGCCGCGCGGTCCTTCACCGAGCCGCCGGGGTTCAGGAACTCCGCCTTGCCCAGGAT
>JAEZPL010000574.1 GCA_023413605.1 Pseudomonadota bacterium | reverse complement strand
TCATCACAGAACCTCGGCGAGGGCGGTGGCGAAGGCGTCCATGTCGGACTCGGTGTTGGTCTCGGTGGCGGCCACGATCAGCAGATCATCAAGCGCGCCCGCGAACAGGCGGGACGCCGGAACGCCGGCCAGGATGCCGCGCGCCGCCAGTTCCTCCCCCACCTCGGCGGCGGGCTTCGGCAGCTTCACCGTGAACTCGTTGAAGAAGCTGTCGGTGACGATCTCGACGCCCTTCACCGCCGCCAGCCTGTCGGCCAGTTGCACGGCCTTGGCGTGGTTCAGGCGGGCCAACTGCGTGAAGCCCTCCTCGCCCAACAGGCTGAGGTGGATCGAGAAGGCCAGCGCGCACAGGCCGGAGTTGGTGCAGATGTTCGAGGTCGCCTTCTCGCGGCGGATGTGCTGTTCGCGGGTGGAGAGCGTCAGCACGAAGCCGCGGCGGCCGTCGGCGTCCACCGTCTGGCCGCACAGGCGGCCGGGCATCTGGCGGACCAGCTTTTCCTTCACCGCGAACAGGCCGACGTAGGGGCCGCCGAAGTTCAGCGCGTTGCCCAGCGACTGGCCTTCGGCCGCGACGATGTCGGCCCCCATCTCGCCCGGCGGGGTCAGCAGGCCGAGCGACACGGCCTCCGTCACCACGACGATCAGCAGGGCGCCCTTGGCCGCGCAGATCCGGCCGAGTTCGGTGTAGTCGCGCACATGCCCGAACACGTCCGGGTTCTGCACGACGACGCAGGAGGTGTCGCCGTCGATCCGCGCGGCCAGATCCTCGCCGCCCTTCGGGGCGGCCGGCATGACCACCGCCTCGAAGCCGATGAAGCGCGCGTCGGTCGTGGTGGTGTCGCGGTAATGCGGGTGCAGGCCGCCGGACAGGATCGCCTTCTTACGGCGTGTCACGCGGTTGGCCATCATCACGGCCTCCGCGCAGGCCGTGGCGCCGTCGTACATGGAGGCGTTGGCAACGTCCATGCCGGTCAGCAGGGAGACCTGGGTCTGGAACTCGAACAGCACTTGCAGCGTGCCCTGGCTCACCTCCGGCTGGTACGGGGTGTAGGCGGTCAGGAACTCGCCGCGCTGGACCAGATGGTCCACGGTCGCCGGGACATGGTGACGATAGGACCCGGCTCCCAGGAAGCTGGGCACGCTGCCGGCCGGCAGGTTCTTGCCGGCCATGGCCGACAGGGCGCGCTCCACTTCCAGTTCGCCCATGTGGTTGGGCAGCCCCTCGATCGGGCCGGAAAGGCGGGCGGCCTTCGGCACGTCGCGGAACAGATCGTCCACCGATGAAGCGCGAATCGCCGCCAGCATGGACCGCCGGTCGGCCTCGGTCAGGGGCAGGTAACGCATATCAGGCGAGTCCTTCCACGTAGGCCTTGTAGGCGGCCTCGTCCATCAGGGCGTTCAGTTCGGCGGGGTTGCTGAGGCGCAGCTTGAAGAACCAGCCCTCGGTCTCCGCGCCGGAGTTCACGCGGGCCGGCTCGTTCTCCAGATCGTGGTTGACCTCGATCACCTCGCCGGAAACGGGGGCGAAGACCTCGCTCGCCGCCTTCACGGACTCCACGACGGCGGCTTCCTTGCCCTGCGCGAGCTGGCGGCCGACGTCCGGCAACTCGACGAACACCACGTCGCCCAGTTGGTTCTGGGCGTGCTCGCTGACGCCGATGGTGCCGATGTCGCCCTCGACGCGGACCCACTCGTGATCCTTGGTGTACTTGATGGTCATGGTGATCCCCTGTTCGAACGGTTCGGTGTTTTTTCAGCCGCGGTAATAACGCTGTGGCACGAAGGGCATGGCGGCGACCTTGGCGGCCAGCGGCTTGCCGCGGACCATCAGCTGCACCGGCGTGTCCAGCCCGGCGTGCGCGCGGTCCACATAGCCCATGGCGACCGGCGCGGCGGCGGTGGGGCCGAAGCCGCCGCTCGTCACCTCGCCGATCTTCTGGCCGTTCATGTCGCAGATCTCGGTGTGCTCGCGGGCCGGCTGGCGGCCTTCCGGCTGGATGCCGACACGCCGCCGCGAGGCGCCGTTGGTCAGCTGGTCCTTGATGATGCCGTGGCCGGGGAAGCCCCCCTCCTCCCGGCGGCGCTTGGGCAGCGCCCATTCCAGCGCCGCTTCGACGGGCGTGGTCGTCTCGTCGATGTCGTGGCCGTAGAGGCAGAGCCCGGCCTCCAGCCGCAGCGAGTCGCGGGCGCCGAGGCCGACGGCCTCCACCTCCGACTCGGCCAGCAGGGCGCGGGCGATGGGCTCCGCGTCGGCCTTGTCGCAGGAGATCTCATAGCCGTCCTCGCCGGTGTAGCCGGACCGCGTGATGACCACGGGGATGCCGTTGAAGGTGGCCGGCAGGTAGCTCATGAACTTCATGGTCGCGGCTTCGGGGATGAAGCGCGCCAGCACGCCGGCCGCGGCCGGACCCTGCAGCGCCATCAGCGCGAGGTCGTCCAGCAGTTCCACCTCGGCCTTGCCCTTCAGGCGCTCGCGCAGGTGGGCGATGTCGTGATCCTTGCGGGCGGCGTTGACGACCAGGAACAGGTGGTCGCCGGCGTTGGTGACCATCAGGTCGTCCAGGATGCCGCCCTGCTCGTTCAGGAACAGCGTGTAGCGCATGCGGCCGCGGGCCAGCCCCTTGATGTCGCCGGGAACCAGCGACTCGAGCGCCGCCGCCGGGTCGTCGCCGGTCAGCCGCACCTGCCCCATGTGCGACACGTCGAACAGGCCCGCCTTGTCGCGGGTGTGCAGGTGTTCCTTGAGAATGCCGAGCGGGTACTGCACCGGCATGTCGTAGCCGGCAAAGAGCACCATCTTGCCCTTCAGCTCCAGATGGAGGCCATGCAGCGGGGTGGTCTTCAGGGTCTCTGGGGCCTCGGTCACGCGGGTCCTCCGACATAGGGGCCTGTCCCCGCGCCACGATTGGCGCGAGTCCTGCCCCCTCTGTCCTGGACCTGAGAGATTCACCGGCGGGGTCCACCCCCGAATGACCGGTTTACTCCTTCGGTGAGACCCAGCGCCCGCCGTCAGGGGATCGCCCAACGGCATAGGGCAGCCAAGGCTGCTTTCCAGAGTTGCCTTATCCCCCCAGCGGTCCTTTTGCCTGAGAGTTTCCGGGGCGGTTGCTCCTTCGGCGCCGCGGACCTGTGGACGGGTCCGCGATCTCTCCCGCAGGGGATCATCGGCATGTACAGCCTACCCTACCGGCATGCCCAGGAATGTCAATCGGGGCATGGGGCGTCCAAACGCGATTGCCGCGCGCGCGGCGAGGCCCGATCTTGCTTTGTTCCCGGTGTTGAAATACCATCGCCCTCGTCAACGCCCGCAGTGCGCTTTCGTCTCGCCTGTCCTTTTTCCCTTGCAACACATCCCCTTCCTGCGTTGCACGGCGTTGCATTGGTTAATGCAGGAATTAGCATGAGGCTGTGCGGCGGATGCACAACGACCGTACACCGACAAACCACCGCAACGCGCTGTTCCAGAACGGAAATCCGGCCTCCGGGCGCATTGTGCAGACTGGGTTCACCGCACAATCCGCACAATGATGCACAACGGCAGGCCTCGACGGAGGCGGGCCTCAACGGCGGCTGGGCCGGGCACAAAAAAGGCGCCCACCTCAACGGTGGGCGCCCTTCGGGAAACGTCTTTTTACTGCTTCATCTGCGCCCGGTTGAACGCCAACTGGTCCGGCGTCAGCTGAAAGCCAAGGAAAATCTTCCAATCCTTGGCGTTCACGTCCTTGGGCAGAGGGATCTTCGGCGCCAGTTCCTCGCGGCTGCCGCCGCGGGTCTTGCCGGGTTCGAAGGTGACGGTGGTGTCGAACTCCGTCTTGGCGCTCGGCGTTTCCTCGCCCGGCTTGGCGACGGCGACGAAATAGCGGTAGGTCGCCTCGTTGCCCTGCAAGGCCGGGCCGCGCTCGGCCAGCAGAAAGACGTTCACGTTCACCGTGACGCCCTCGTCCGTGTAGTCGCAGTGGCCGCTGTAGTCGGCCAGCGCCGCGCGCGAGGTCACGTCGGTCAGGTCGCGGCCACCGCTGCGGAACTGCGTCACCTCGGCAAGGTCGCGGACGATGGCAACCTTCGGGCAGGCGAAGTTGGCGTCGGCCGCCTGGGGCGCTCCGTTGGAACCCATCCCGGAGCATCCGGATACCGCGATCACGCCGAGAGACATCACGGCGAGCGCCAGCGGGCTTTTCCGGGCAGGGGATCCTATATTACGGTCGCGGCGGCGGTCCATCGGTCTGGCCTAACGGTTGGATTGGTTCATCGGATCGCGACTTTAGTGAAGCGGCAGGGCCGGCACAAGGCCGCGCCTTGGCTGCGACAAACCCTTTCGGCACCCCTCTTTGCGAGACATCGGAACATCGGTATGACCAAGACGCCCCTCTCTATCCTCCTCGCCGCCCCCCGGGGCTTCTGCGCCGGCGTGGACCGGGCGATCCAGATCGTCGAGGTGGCGCTGGAGCGGTTCGGCGCGCCGGTCTACGTCCGTCACGAAATCGTGCACAACCGCTTCGTCGTGCAGAGCCTGGAGGCCAAGGGCGCGGTCTTCGTGGACGAACTGGACCAGGTGCCGGACGGCGTGCCGGTGGTCTTTTCCGCCCACGGCGTGCCGAAGTCGGTGCCTGCCGCGGCGGAACGC
>JAEZPL010000568.1 GCA_023413605.1 Pseudomonadota bacterium | reverse complement strand
AAGCTGTTCCCGCTGGGCGACGACGTGACCTTCATCCCCGGCCACGGCCCGACCTCCACCATCGGAGAGGAGCGCCTGTACAACCCCTTCCTGACCGACTGAAGGCCGCGCGGTTCCCGCCTCAGGTTGTCCACCCACGAAAAAAAGGGGCACCCACGGTAGCGCCCCTTTTTTCAAAGCCCAACCGCGACCGCTTACTTTCCCGCATCCGTTTCGCCGGCAGCGGTCTTGATGGTCAGGTCCAGCGGCGGCGGGTTGGCCAGCGTCTGGTAGACGACGCAATAGCGCTCCGTCAGCTTGGTCAGAGTGGCGATGCGCTCCTGCGGCTCGTCGGTGTCCAGGTCGAAGCGCAGGCGGATGTTGCGGAAGCCCACCGGCGCCTCCTTCGACACGCCCAGCGTGCCACGGAAATCCAGGTCGCCTTCCGCCGAGACGGTGCCACCGCGCAGGTTGAATTCCAGCGCCGTGGCGACGGCCTTCAGCGTCACGCCGGCGCAGGCGACCAGCGCCTCCAGCAGCATGTCGCCGGAACAGGCCTGGGTGCCCGGCCCGCCGGTGGCCGGGTGCAGGCCGGCCTCGACCAGCGCGCGGCCGGTGTCCACCTTGCAGGCGATGCCGGTGTCGTCCAGGGCCCCCTTGGCCTTCAGCGTGACGACGGCCGACTCCGGCGCATCCTTGTACTTGTCCTTCAGCGGCGCCTGAAGCGCCCGCAGATCCTGTGCGTCCATGCCTCGCGTTCCCTCGTTGGTTGCCGGTTGCGCGGATGATGGCCTGTGTCGCCGGCTCCGGCAACCGTCGAACGCGACTGCCGGCGCGGGCGCACGGCGGCCCTGCGTCGGCGTGAGCGATGGTCCGCAATCGATTCGGCCAACACCGGCAACAGCAACATAACGAAAAGGGTTGGGAGCTCGCTTGCCCCAAGGGCGATTTCCTCAACCGCTACAATTATTTGCGTCGAGTGCGCTGATATCGAGGCGTGGCAGAGGCGGCTTGTGAAAGATAGGAAACTCCACCCGGCCACTACAGATCTATGAATGAACGTCCTGTCCTTTATGGAATCCTACGCACGGAAGCGGAGCTTCAGGAAAAGGACAGCGGATCGGCGATCGGCGCCTTGGTGGAACGGACGGCGCGCTTTACCAGGCTGCTTCATCTGCCCCCGATGCCGGCGCGCCGACGAACCGCGTGTCACGAGCGGCCCGCCGCTGGCCGGCCATGGGGCCGCGACCGTCCGCGATGCCATCGCCCGCACGATCGCGACCTTGCCCGCCCAGTTCCGCCAATCGCTGACTTGGGGTCAAGGGTCGGAGATGGTCCGGCATGCCGATATCCGGATCGGCATCGGGCTGGCCGTCTATCTCTGCGATCAGCAAGGCCCCTGGCCGCCGCCCTCGCCCTCGCCCAGAACTCAAGACCGCGCCAAACCCTCGGCAGGAAAACTCCCGCCGAGGCGTTGGGCGGACGGCTCCAATCCATCGACAAGGGAGGACGACAAGTGGCTGGCGCGACGACCGCTTGACCCCGCCCAGAAAGCATTTTCTCCGTATTTCCCTGATGAAAACTCAGCCGAAAGGGCAGACGCTTCGGACGGATCCGGAATTCCTTTGAATTATGCCGCCGTCTCGTGGCCGCCCTCGCGCCCCGGCGGTTCGGCCAGATCGGCATAGCCGCGGTCGCGGACGTCCTTCAGGCTGCGGTTGACCGCCTCGGCCTCCACGCCCGCGCTGCGCAGGACGAGGCTGGCCATCTGGAGGCTCGCCTCCAGCGTTTCCGGCACGACGGAGGAGGCACCGGCCCGCTTCAGCGCCGCACCGCGGCCAAGGTCATGGGCGCGGGCGATGATGGACAGGTTTCGGGCGGTCCGGCGGACCGACTCCACCGCGCGCTCCGCCATCTCGGGCCGGTTGACCGTGATCACCGCGCCCCGCGCCCGCTCGATGCCGGCGGCGCGCAGCACGCCGATCTGACTGGAATCGCCGTAATAAACCGGCAACCCCTCGGCCCGCGCCCGCGCGACGCGCTGCGGGTCGAGGTCCAGCGCGACGAAGGGAATGTCGTGTGCCATCAGCAGGCGGGCGATGGCCCGCCCGACCCGGCCGTAGCCGGCGATCACCACATGGCCCTTTATGTCGTTGGTCTCGATGCCGAAGGCCTCGGCCCCGTTCCGCGCCTCGATGGCCTGGGCCAGCCGCTGGGCGATGGCCCCGACCAGCGGCGTGACCGCCATGCTGAGCGCGACGGAGGAGGTCAGCAGCAGCCCCGTATCGGCGTCCAGGATGGACAGGCCCGCCGCCTTGCCGACCAGGACGAAGGCGAACTCGCCTCCCTGCGACAGCAGCAGCCCGATCCGCAGCGCGGTCGCCACCCCCAGCCCCGACAGCCGGCACAGCGCGAACAACAGCACGCTCTTTCCCACCAGCAGTGCGCCGGTCATCAGCAGAATGGCGTCGGCCCGCTGCATCATCGCCGGCAGATCCAGCGTCATGCCGACCGTCATGAAGAACAGGCCGAGCAGAAGGCCGCGAAACGGCTCGATGTCCGCCTCAACCTGATGGCGGTAGGCGGTGTCGGCCAGCAGCATGCCGGCGAGGAAGGCGCCCAGCGCCATCGACATGCCGGCTTCCGCCGTCAACCAGCCGACCGCCAGCACGACGAACAGGTTGGTGGCGGTGAAGACCTCCGGGCTTTTGGCCGTGGCGACGAACTGGTAGATCGGCCGCACGACGAAGCGGCCCAGCAGCATGATCACGCCGATGGCGCCGCCGGCCTTCACCGCGGCCAGGGCGAGTGCCTGCGGGATGCTGGTCTCGCCGCCGGCCAGCAAGGGCAGCAGGGTCAGAAGCGGCACCACCGCCAAATCCTGGAAGATCAGCACCGCAACCGAGATGCGACCGAAGCGCGCCACCGTTTCCCCGCGCTCCACCAGCAGCTTCAGCACCGTCGCGGTGGACGAGAAGGCCAGCATGCCGCCGATCACCACCGCCGCCGCCGTGCTCTGGCCCAGCGCCCAGGCAACCCCGCCGATGGCGGCGCTGGTCAACAGAACCTGCATCAGCCCCAAGCCGAAGATGTAGCGGCGCATCGCCCGCAGCCGCGACAACGGCAATTCCAGCCCAATGGCGAACAGCAGGAACACCACCCCGAACTCGGAGAGGATCTGCGGCACTTTCATATCCACCACAGGCCCTGGCGTGTGCGGCCCCAGGATCGTGCCCGCCACCAGATAACCCAGCACCGCGGGAATGCGCAGAGCCTGGAACAGCGGCACGACGATGATCGCGCCCAGCAGAAGGAACAGGATGTCAAGCAGGAGACGGGGATCGTGCATGGGAAGATCGGGCAAGGCCGCGCGCGGCGGGAGGGGTGCAAGGCCACGGGCGTGGCACGCATGTATGCGGCGGGAACATCGCCCGCCGCAAGCATCGCGGCGCATACCGGCTGAGAGAATTATCAGGAGTGGCGAATCGACAGCAGTTCTTCCACGGCCGCCAGCAACTCTTCATTGTCAAAGGGCTTGAACAGCAGCCGGTCGGCGCCGTGCATTTCCGACAGCTTCAGCGAATAGGCCGCCGGAAACTCGTCCGTGCCGCCGGACATGGCGATCACGGCCGGCCCGCGTGCGCCTCCGGTTCCGGTGGTGCGCAAGTGTTTGATCAGCGCGATGCCGTCCATGCCGGGCATCATCATGTCCACAATGACGACGTCGAAGGGAGCCTTCGCGAACTCGGCAAGGCCGGATGCGCCGTCCTGCGCCTCGACGACGGCGTGGCCGCGGCCTTCCAGGGTCATGCGCAGCAGCGCGGTGACCGAAGGCACGTCATCGATCACCAAAATCCGAGCCATGGGTGCCGTCTTCCTCAATGTGTGGCCCTGCGGTCTTGCCGGAAGCCGTGTGTTGGTCAGTCCGCTGCTGCCCCTTTTTCATGGTCCGCACTCCCACCTTCCTCTCCGTGGCCGTCCGCATCGGGATCGTGGTGAGTCGCGGTGCGGTCTGCGGTTCGCTGGGCGCGCCGGACCAGCAGCGTGCGCAGCACATGGTCCAATCCATCGGCCAGCGCGTCGTGCTGGGAATCGTCGAGGACGGCGATGGCCTCCGCCAGTTCGTTCAACGGATCGTGGGCCAGGATGGCGCGGCCGTGCTCGGTCAGATTCATGGTGACGGACCGGCGGTCCTCCCGGCTCGGCTGCCGGTCGAGCAGACCTTTTTTCTGCAAGGCGGCAATCGTCTGGCTCGCGGTGCCCTTGGTCGTGCCATGATGGCGCGCGAAAGCCACGACGCTGCGTGCGCTCGCGTTCGCCTGGGCGAAATAGCGCAACGCCGCCCATTGGGCCGGGTTGAGACCCTCGGTGAAGGCGAGGCTCGCCGTGGTCCGCAGCACCTGGGCCATCACCTCGGCCGTTGCGCGTGCGCTCGGGCGCATGCCGGATCCCTCTGTGTGTCCTATGACGGGGACCATAAAGCCATGGGAATGGGCTGTCCATCCGGCGCCATGTTTTCGCTGGACCGGGCCGGTCGCTTCCCCTATACAGCGCCTCCCCCGCGGTCACGGCCTGTGGATGCGGGGGCTCCTCGGGAAGGGAGGGGCAGAGGAACGGCGCGTCGTTGGAC
>JAEZPL010000554.1 GCA_023413605.1 Pseudomonadota bacterium | reverse complement strand
GTGCAGCGCTCCATGCCGCGCAGCCACGCCTCCACCCCCTCGCGCGACCGGCCGGAGACGGCGTCCATGCGCGCCTTCACCCGCGCCATGTCGACCCGCACGGGGCCGTCCAGCACCACGCCATACTCCGCCGCCCGGCGTGCAAGCTGCGCCACGTAGGCGCTGGCGACCAGCGTCTTGGTCGGGATGCAGCCGGTGTTGACGCAGGTGCCGCCGAACCGGTTCCGCTCCACCAGCGCGACCGACTGGCCGGCCTTGGTCAGGCGCTCCGCCAGGGGCGGGCCGGCCTGGCCCGCACCGATGATGATGGCGTCGAAACGCGTGGTCATACGGTGGCCCTCCTTAGCCAATGGATGGACATGCAACGGACAAGGCCGGGAATGGTAACGGGCGCTACAGCGTGAACAGCGCGTCGCGCACGGCGATCAGGTGCGCGCGGATGGCGTCCCGCGCCGCCGCGGGGTCGCGGGACTTCAGGGCGGCGACGATGGCGCGGTGCTGCCGCTCGTAGGCGGCGCGGCGGTCCGGGGTCAGGCTGCGCTGCTTCAGCAGGGTCCATTCCGCGTTGTCGCGGATGCGGTTCAGCACGGCGTAGAAGGCGTCCAGCAGGTCGTTCCGGCAGGCGGCGATGATCGCGCGGTGCAGGGCGCCGTCCCAATGCTCGAACTCCGGGACGGAGCGCGCGGCCTCGGACTCCATCAGGCAACGCTCCATCTCCGTGAAGTCGGCCAGCGTCGCGCGGGCGACGGCGAGGTCGGCGATGGCCGGCTCCAGCAGGATGCGCGCCTCCATCACCTCCGCCGGGCTGGCGGTCATGAAGGCGGCGGGCAGGGGCAGGGCGGCGCCGTCGAAGCCCGCATGCCCGTTCATCTCCACCAGGAAGGTGCCGCGGCCCACGCCGCGGGCGATCCTGCCCTCCGCCTCCAGCATGTCCAGCGCGCGGCGCACGGTGTTGCGCGCAAGGCCCAGGGATTCCGCCAGCCGCCGTTCCGTCGGCAACTGCTCGCCGGGGCGCCACAGGCCGCTGGCGATGGCGCGTTGCAGGTGGTCGTAGGCGATCTGCGCCCGGCCGAGCGTGTCGGGCATCTTCAGGGCGGAGACGGACTGCGGCTTGGACATCGGGCCGGTCCTCTGGTCGCGCCGGTGGGGCGCACGGGCGGTGCAGCACCAGGGGAGTCGCACCAATGATGAACCATAAGGTTCGCAAGGCCGCTGAGCCAATACGCTATATCGGCATACCAACTATCAGCCTTACGGATTATTGACGTACAGAACGTCAATGGGTCACGATGAACCAGTGGTGAGGCAATTTTATACCGATAAGGTTCACCGCAGATCAAAGGTCCCCCTTCAAAAAACGGCCCTTTTTAAAAAGGCCCCTTTTGAAAAGGATTGGGCATGAAGCTGGCGACGATCCGCAGGGAGGAAGGCGCCCGGGTGGCGCTGGTGGACGCGGAGCGGGGGAGGGTGTGGCCGGTCGATCCGCCGGCCTGGGCGCCGAAGTCTTTCGGCCCAAGTTCCTTCGGGATGACCGACGTGATCCGGGGCTGGCGCGATCTGCGCGACGGCCTGCGCCCCGAGGGTGACGGCATTCCCCTGTCCCAGGTGGACCTGCTGGCCCCCATCCCGCGTCCACAGCGCAACCTGATGTGCGTTGGGAAGAACTATCACGACCACGCGCACGAGTTCACGCGGTCGGGCTTCGACAGCAGCGCGTCGTCGGCCAAGGACGCCATCCCCGAACACCCGATCATCTTCACCAAGCTGCCGGAAACGGTCATCGGCCCGGGTGCGGCGATCCGCTACCCGCACGGCGTCAGCGACCAGATCGATTACGAGGTGGAACTGGTCGTGGTGATCGGCCGCGCCGGGCGCGACATCCCCAAGGCGCAGGCGATGGACCATGTCTTCGGCTACACCATCGCCAACGACGTGACCGCCCGCGACATCCAGGCCCGCCACAAGCAGTGGTTCCTGGGCAAGTCGCTGGACAGCTTCTGTCCGCTCGGCCCCTGGATCGTCACGGCGGACGAGGTGGACCTGTCCGACATGTCGGTGCGCAGCTGGGTGAACGGGGAGCTTCGGCAGAATTCCAACACCCGCGACCTGATCTTCGACGTGCCGACGCTGATCGAAACGATGTCGCGCGGCATCACCCTTCAGCCGGGCGACCTGATCCTGACCGGCACGCCGGCCGGGGTGGGGCTGGGCTTCACGCCGCCGAAGTTCCTGAAGCCGGGGGATCGGGTGAAGCTGGAGATCGGCGGCATCGGCGTGCTGGAAAACACGCTGGAGGGCTGAGCGCCATGGCGACCGTGACCGTCGAGCGCATGGCGGTGGAGGTGGACGGGCAGGGCGACCCGGTGCTGATGATCCACGGCCTGGGCGGAACCTCCAACAGCTTCACGCCGCAGGTGATGGGGCTGGGCGGCCGGTACCGCGTCATCCGGCCGGACCTGCCGGGCTCCGGCCGGTCGAGGACGCCGGAGGGGGCGTTGTCCGTCGGCTTGTTCGTGGCCTCCATGGCGAAGGTCTGCGCGGTGCTGGGGATCGAGCGGGCGCATGTGGTCGGCCATTCGCTGGGCACCATCGTGGCGCAGCATCTGGCCGTGGAGCATCCGGGGCTTGTGCGTTCCCTGACCCTGTTCGGGCCGCTGATGGCCCCGGCGGATGCCGGGCGGCAGGGCCTGCGCGACCGCGCGGCCAAGGCGCGGGACGAGGGCATGGCGCCCATCGCCGACGCCATCGTGCAGGGGGCGCTGTCCTCCGACACGCGGGCGAACCAGCCGGCGGTCGCGGCCTTCGTGCGGGAGTCGCTGATGCGCCAGTGCGCGGAGGGCTACGCCAAGACCTGCGAGGCGCTGGCCGGCGCGCAGGCCGCCGATCCGTCGCGCATCCGCGTGCGCACGGTGCTGGTGGCGGGGGACGAGGACGCGGTGGCCCCGGCTTCCATCGCGCGGACGATTTCGGACCGCATGAACGGTGCCGCACCCCTGCGGGTGCTGACCCGCTGCGGCCACTGGCAGACGCTGGAGCGCGCCGCCGACTGCACGGCGATCCTGAGGGAGGCGCTTCAGGGACGATAGCTTCAGGGACGATAGACGGGCCGCTCCCCAAGAACAGCCGCGACAGACGGCACCGGGGGCGCTTTCAGGGAGGACGCGATGGCCAACATCCTGGTCACGAACGTGCGCATTCTCGACGGCACGGGCGAATACCCCTACACGGGCGAAGTGCTGATCCAGGGCAACCGCATCCGGCGCGTGGCGCGCGGCTTGCGCAGCCTGCCGACGGTGGGCGCCACCGTGATCGACGGCGCCGGCGCCACGCTGATGCCCGGCATGACCGAGGCGCACACCCACTTTTCCTGGAACGACCAGCCCGACCTGGAATCCATCCAGCGCATGCCGCCGGAGGAGCACACGCTGTGGGCCGCCCGCGTGGCGAAGACCTACATCGACTCCGGCTTCACCTCCTGCGTGGGTGCGGCGGCGGCCAAGCCGCGGCTGGACGTGGTGATCCGCAACGCCATCAACAGCGGCCTGATCCCCGGACCCCGCTATCTCGCCAACGGGCAGGAGATCGCGACGACCGGCGGCCTCGGCGACACCGCGCCCCCGCACATCCCCGCGCCGGAACTCAGCTTCGGCTGGGTGGTGACGGGGCCGGAGGACATGCGGCGCGCCGTGCGCATGTTCATCAAGTATGGCGTCGATCTGCTGAAGCTGAACATCTCCGGCGAGGAGATCGCGGGCGTGGCCGCCGAGGAAACGCCGATGTGCGACGACGAGGTCGCCATGGCGGTGTCCGAGGCGCACCGCCGCGGCAAGCGGGTGTGCGCCCACGCGCGCTCCGCCGAATCCGTGAAGATGTGCGTCCGGCACGGGGTGGACATCATCTATCACGCGTCCTTCGCCGACGAGGAGGCGCTGGACATGCTGGAGGCCGCCAAGGACCGGCATTTCGTCGCTCCGGCGCTGGCCTGGCTGATCCGCACGGGGCGCGACGCCGCGGACTGGGGAATCAACCCGAACAGCCCGCTGGCCATCAAGTACCAGCGCGAGACGGAAATCGCCTGCGAGACCATGCGCAAGATGCTGAAGCGCGGCATCCGCGTGCTGCCCGGCGGCGACTACGGATTCGCCTGGATCCCGCACGGGACCAACGCGAAGGATCTGGAGTATTTCGTCGAGCACTGCGGCTTCTCGCCCATGGAGGCCATCGTCTCCACGACGAAATGGGGTGGCGAGATCATGGGCCGCGGCGGCGAGCTGGGGCAGATCAAGGAGGGTTATCTCGCCGACCTGATCCTGGTGGACGGCGACCCGGTGTCGAACATCCGCATCCTCCAGGACCGCACCCGCCTGCTGTTCGTCATGAAGGACGGCGAGTTCCACAAGGCCCCGGACATGGCCCCGCAGCGCAGCCGGTTCGGCGTGGGGGTGGTGGCGTGATAATCCCTCTCCCATCCCGTATTAAAACCCTCTCCCCCTGGGGAGAGGGAGTTTGGGAGGGCGGGCGATGAAGCAATTCATCCTCACCACGCTCAACGGGCTGACCCTCGGCGCCTTGTATTTCCTGGTGGCCAGCGGCTTCACGCTGGTGTTCGGGCTGATGCGCAACGTCAATCTGGCGCATGGGGCGCTGTATCTGCTGGGCGCCTATGTCGGCTGGACGGTGGCGGACAAGACCGAATACTGGTTGCTGGGCGTCGCGGCGGGCTTCGCGGCGACGGCGGTTCTCGGCCTCGGGCTGCAACTGCTGATCTTCCGGCGGATGGAGGGGCAGGACCTGCGGCAGACGATGGTGACCATCGGCATCTCCATCGTGCTGGCCGACCTGATGCTGTGGTTCTGGGGCGGGGAGACCTATCAGTTCACGCCGCCGGAGGTGATCGACGGGTCGCTGGCGCTGCCCTTCACGCCGAACTGGCGCTATCCCAGCTACCGCATCGCGCTGCTGGTGGCGGCGGCGGCCATCGGGGTCGGGTTGTGGCTGTTCCTGAACCGGACCAAGGTCGGAATGATGATCCGCGCCGGGGTGGACGACCGCGCCATGCTGGCGGCCAGCGGCGTCAACGTGCAGCGGGTCTTCGCCATCACCTTCATGGTCGGCGCCGGGCTGGCCGGTTTCGCGGGCGTGGTCGGCGGCACCGCCCTGTCCATCGCGCCGGGCGAGGACGTGCGCTATCTGCTGGCCTCGCTGATCGTGGTGATCGTCGGCGGGCTGGGGAGCATCACGGGGGCGGCGGTCGGTGCGCTCATCATTGGCCTCGCCGAGCAGTACGGGCTCGCCTACTCCCCCACATACGGGGCGGTCTACACCTTCCTGATCCTGGTGGCGGCGCTGGCGCTGCGGCCGCAAGGGCTGATGGGGCGCAGGGCATGACCATCGCCATTCAAGACACCACCGTTCGAAGCCCCGCCGACGTCGCCCTGCACGGGCGCATCGCGAAGTACGGGCTGCTGGCGTTGGGCCTGCTGGCCTATCCGTTGATGGCGAGCGACTTCTGGATCGTGCAGATCGGTGCGCAGACGCTGTTCATGGGCACCATCGCGCTGTCGCTGATGTGGCTGGGCGGCTACGGCGGCATGGTCAGCCTGGCGCAGCTGACCTTTGCCGGGGTCGCGGCCTACATGGTCGCGGTGTTCGGCGTGTCGAACCGGCCGGACCTTTCGCTGGGCTGGGAGTGGTGGGCGGCGATCCCCATGGCGCTGCTGATCGCCACGGCCTTCGCCACCGTCACCGGAATGCTGGCCGCGCGGACCGAGGGCATCTACACCATCATGATCACGCTGGCGATCGCGGTGGCCTTCTCGCTGTTCTGCCGGCAGAACTACGCGATCTTCAACGGCTTCGCCGGTTTCGCCGGCCTGACGCCGCCGAGCCTGTTCGGCCTCGACCTGCGGGCGCCGCTGCCCTTCTATTACCTGTGCCTTGCCTTCGCGGCGGGATCCTACGTCGGCGTGGTCTACGTGAAGCGGTCCACCTTCGGGCTGGCCTTGCAGGCGGTGCGCGACAACCCGCGGCGCATGCGGGCCATCGGCTTCAACGTGTACGCCCACCGGGTCGCCGCCTACGCCATGTCCGGCCTGCTGGCCGCCGTCGGCGGGCTGCTGCTGGCGTGGTTCAACGGGCGCATCTCGCCGGGCTCCATCGCCGCGGGGCCGAGCATCAACGTGCTGGTGATGGCGGTGCTGGGCGGCATGGCCCACCCCATCGGCCCCTATGTCGGGGCGCTGGTCTTCATCCTGTTGCAGAACTTCGCGATCGACCTGATCGACCCCGAGCGGTTCAACCTCGTCATCGGGGCGGCCTTCCTGATCATCGTGCTGGCGTCGCCCGACGGGCTGGTCGGGCTGTGGCAGCGCGTGACCCGGCGGAGGTCCGAAGGCGCGTCTCCACAACGATAAACGTCTGGGATAAACGTCTGGGAGGAAACCATGGTGCGGAGCGTGAAGGGTGCTTTCCTGGCCGCGACGATGCTTGCCGGGCTTTCAGCGGTTCCGGCATGGGCGGCCGACAGCATCAAGGTGGGCGGCCTCGCCACGTTGGAAGGCGCCTTCACCGTGCTGGGCCAGGACGGCCTGCGCGGTCTGGAACTGGCCCTGAAGGAAGCCAACTACACGGCTGGCGGCAAGAAGATCGAACTGGTCAAGGGCTCCTCCGACGCCACGCCGGACAGCGCCATCCGCGCGGCCCGCAAGCTGGTGGAGCAGGACAAGGTCGACATCCTGATCGGCCCGCTGTCGGGTGACGAAGGGGTCGCCATGCGCGACTTCGCCAAGACGCACCCGGAGGTGACCTTCATCAACGGCTCCTCCGCCGCGCAGGACACCACGCTGCGCAGCCCGGCGCCGAACTTCTACCGCTTCAACACCGACGGCGTGCAATGGGCAGCCGGCCTCGGCGACTACAGCTTCAAGAACAAGGGCTACAAGCGCGTCGTGACGGTGGCCGAGGACTACGGCTTTCCGTACAGCCAGGTGATGGGCTTCATGCTCGAATACTGCAAGGCGGGCGGCAAGGTCGTGGACAAGTTCTGGGTGCCCATCGGCAACAAGGACTTTTCCTCCATCATCGCGAAGCTGCCGGACAACATCGACGCGATCTACGTGGCGCTGGGCGGGGCCGACGCCACCAACTTCCTGACGCAGTACGAGCAATCCGGCGGCGACAAGCCGATGATCGCCGGCTCCATCACCGTGGACCAGACGGTGCTGGGCGCCAAGGGCAAGCGGCGCAGCTACCTGATCGGCACGCCGTCCGCCGGCCCCATCGCCGACACCTGGGACGACGCCACGTGGAAGCAGTTCGTCGCCGACTACAAGAAGGCGTTCCCGGATGGGCTGCCGTCCCCGTCGCTGTTCGCGCACGCCTATTATCTGGCCGGCAAGGCCATGGTGGCGGGCCTGAACGAGGTGAAGGGCGACCTGAGCGACGGCGAGAAGGCCTTCCAGGCGGCGCTGTCCAAGCTGACGATGGACACGCCGACCGGCAAGGTCAGCCTGGACAAGAACCGGCAGGCCGTCGCCGACATCTTCCTGACCGAGGTGGTCGAAGGCCCGAACAACACGCTGATGAACAAGGTCGTGAAGGTCATCCCGCAGGTGAGCCAGACCATGGGCATGGACGAGGCCGAATTCATGAAGATCGGCCCGGCCACCCGCGACAACCCGGAGTGCCGGTGAGGGGAAGTTCAGCCCCCACCCTAACCCTCCCCCGCCGGGCGGGGGAGGGGAGTGCCGCCGCTTACCCCGCAAGCCTTTCTCCCTCCCCCGCCCAGCGGGGGAGGGTCGGGGTGGGGGTTAATTGAGGATCCCCATGCAACGCGCCGAACGCCTGAAATCCGTCGCCTCCGCCAACGCGCTGGAACTCTCCGGGGTCAGCCGGGTGTTCGGCGCGCTGGTGGCGGTGGACAACGTGACCTTCTCCGTCACGGCGGGGGAGCGGAGGGCGATTCTCGGCTCCAACGGGGCGGGGAAGACGACGCTGTTCAACACCATCACCGGCGATTTCCCGCCGTCGAACGGGCGCATCCGCTTCTTCGGCGAGGACATCACCGAACTGCCGCCCTACGAGCGCATCCGGCGCGGCCTGCGGCGCACCTACCAGAACTCGCTGCTGTTCCGCGGGCTGCCGGTGATCGACAACCTGTACCTCGCCGTGCGCGGGGTGGGGCGGCGGCGCATGAGCCTGCTGCGGCCGGGGGAGGATCACCCGGCCCGCATCGCCGCGCATCAGCTCGCCCACGCCATCCATCTGGAGGAGGTGGCCGACCGCCCGGTGTCCGAACTCTCGCACGGGCAGCAGCGGCAGCTGGAAATCGGCATGGCGCTGGCCGGCGCGCCGCGCTTCATCCTGTTCGACGAGCCAGCCGCCGGCCTCAGCCCGGCCGAGCGGCGCGAACTGGTGGACATCCTGAAGGCGCTGCCCAACCACATCGGCTTCATCATCATCGAGCACGACCTCGCCGTCGCCTTGCAGGTGGCCGAGACGGTGACCGTCATGCACCAGGGCCGCGTCTTCAAGCACGGCCTGCCCGCGGACATCGAGACCGATCCCGAGGTGCAGAAGATCTACCTGGGAGGGCGGCATGGCTGAACCCATCCTCCAGGTCTCCGACCTGCACGTCTACTATGGGCAGTCGCACGCGCTGCAAGGGGTGACGCTGCGGCTGGACGGCGGCGTTCTGGCGGTGGTCGGACGCAACGGCATGGGCAAGACCACGCTGTGCAACGCCATCATGGGCATGGTGCGGGCGCAGCGCGGGTCGGTGCGGGTGCTGGGGACGGAGATCCTGGGACTCGCCCCCAACGACGTGGTGGCGCACCGCGTCGGCTATGTCCCGCAGGGGCGCCGCGTCTGGCCGTCGCTGAGCGTGGACGAGCATCTGCGCCTCGCCTCCGGCTCCAAGGGGCCGTGGACGGTGGAGCGCGTGTATGAGGCCTTCCCCCGCCTGAAGGAGCGCCGCAACAACGGCGGCGGGCAGCTGTCGGGCGGCGAGCAGCAGATGCTGGCCATCGGGCGGGCGCTGCTGGCGAACCCGAAGCTGCTGATCATGGACGAGCCGACCGAGGGGCTGGCCCCGGTCATCGTCGAGCAGGTCGCCGCCATGCTGAAGCGGCTGGGCGGCGAGGCGGAAATCAGCGTGCTGCTGGTCGAGCAGAATCTGGGCGTGGCGCTGGACGTGGCCTCCCGCGTGGCGGTGATGGTCAACGGCCGCATCGCCCGCGAACTGCCCTCGGCGGAGCTGGCC
>JAEZPL010000545.1 GCA_023413605.1 Pseudomonadota bacterium | reverse complement strand
CCTGGCATCTGGCGGATGTCAGTCACCGTTTGGGGGATGTCTATGACATTCGGTTCGAGATCTATCAACGAAAGTTCTTCGTCAAATTCCTGAACAATTTTATCAACCAGTTAACTCCATTTTTCTTTTATTCCATCGGCGGCTATCTCGTGATCCACGGCCGGCTGTCGTTCGGCGCGCTGGTGGCCGTGCTGGCCGCCTACAAGGACCTCGCCGCCCCCTGGAAGGAGCTGCTGGACTGGTACCAGCAGAAGGAAGACAACCGGATCAAATACGAACAGGTGATCGAACAGTTCCACCTGCCCGACCTGCTGGACGACCGCCTGCTGAACGAGGAGGAGGACATTCCCCTGCGCGGCAGCCTGGCCTTCCGCAACGTCGGCTTCGGCGAGGACGGCGGAACCGGGGTGCTGGAAGGGATCAGCTGCGACATCCCGCTGGAGGGGCACACCGCCGTGGTCGGCGTCGGTTCCGGCCGGGACGAGCTGGCGCAGCTGGCGGCGCGCGTGCTGCTGCCGTCCTCCGGCCAGATCCGCATGGGCGACTGCGACTACGTCGCCCTGCCGGAAAGCGTCACCGGCCGCCGCGCCGCCTATGTGGGGGCGACGCCCTACCTGTTCTCCGCCTCGCTGTACGACAATCTGGTCTATGGCCTGCGCCACCGCCCGATGCGGCCGGCCGGGCACGGGACCGGGCATGGGACCGGGCATGGGGAGGAGCCGGCGGAACGCCGCCGGCGCCGCATCTCGGAATCGATGCTGTCCGGCAACACCACCTTCGACGTGCACGCGGACTGGATCGACTACGCCGCCGCCGGCTGCGACGGGCCGGCCGACCTGAAGGACCGCATCTTCCGCGTCCTGAGCATGGTGAACCTGGACGACGACGTCTATACGATGGGCCTCAGCCGCACCGTCGACCCGGACACGCGGCCGGAGGTCGCCGCCCGCGTGATGGAAGCGCGCGAGGCGATGCGCACGATGCTGGCGGAAAACCGCGACCTCGGCGGGCTGGTCGAACGGTTCGACCCCGCGCGCTACACCATGAACGCCAGCGTCGCGGAAAACCTGCTGTTCGGCACCCCGGTCGGTCCGATCTTCCAGCCGGACGCGCTCGCCTCCAACCCGTACGTGCTGTACGTGCTGGACAAGGTCGGCCTGACCGACCGCTTCCTGGAGATCGGCCGGAAGGTGGCCGAGACGATGGTCGAGCTGTTCGCCGGCCTGCCGCCCGGTCACGAGTTCTTCGAACGCTTCTCCTTCATCGGCTTCGCCGAACTGCCGGAGTACCAGACCATCCTGGCGCGCATCGGGAAGGAGGGGCTGCCCGCCCTGCGGCCGGAGGAGCGTACGCGCCTGATGTCCCTGCCGTTCCGCCTGATCCCCGCCCGTCACCGCCTGGGCCTGATGACGCCCCGGATCGAGGAGCAGCTTCTGGAGGCCCGGCGCGTCTTCGCCGCCGACCTGCCGGCCGACCTGCGCGGCGCCGTCGCCTTCTTCGACCCGGACACCTACAACGCGGCGGCCAGCATCCAGGACAACATCCTGTTCGGAAAGCTGGTCTACGGGCAGGCCCAGGTGCACACGAAGGTGGGGCGGATCGTGGCGGAACTGGTGGACCGCCTGCACCTGCGCGAAACCGTCATCGAGGTCGGGTTGGACCACCCGGTCGGCGTCGCCGGATCCCGCCTGTCGGCCGCCCAGCGCCAGAAGACGGCGCTGGCCCGCGCGATCCTGAAGCGGCCGGACCTGCTGGTGCTGAGCGAGGCGACCAGCGGTCTGGACACCAGCAGCCAGAACCGGGTGCACGCCGCCGTCATGGACGAACGGAAGGGCCGCGGACTCGTCTGGGTCCTGCACCGTGCCGGCTTGGCACGCGCCTTCGAACGGGTCATTGTGCTAAAAGACGGGCGTATTGCCGAACAGGGACGATTCGAGGATTTGTGCAGACCCGGCACGTTGCTTCATGAACTGATGTCGGCCGAATAGGCTGGCCGGCCAGGAAGAGAGGGCTTGCGGCATGACCATCGCCGAGGAAGTCGAGTGCTTGCGGAGAATTCCGCTGTTCGCGAATGTCGAGACCTCCAAGCTGAAGCTGCTTGCCTTCACCAGCGAGCGGATGAACTTCAAGGCCGGCGATGTCCTGTTCCGGCAGGACGAGATGGGAACCTGCGCCTACATCCTGCTGAACGGCGACGCGGAGGTCGTGGTCAGCGGCCCCGGCGGCCCGCTCGCCGTTGCCACGCTGGGCGCCAACGAGATCGTCGGCGAGATCGCCATCCTCTGCGACGTGCCCCGCACCGCCACCGTCCAGGCCGTCACCGACCTGGACACGCTGTGCGTGCCCAAGGACCATTTCCTGCAAATGATCACCGACTTCCCGCAGATGGGCCTGGAGATCATGCGCGTCCTGGCCCACCGCCTGGAAAAGACCACCCTGCGCCTGCGCGAGGTCCTGAGCGGGAAAATGTGAAGCGTGCATCCCTGCCCCGATCGATGCTGCCCGGTTATGGAGTAACCACAAAGACACAAGGGCACAAATAACTTCACCAAGACTTTCCAGGATCACGGAACGCGCCAGCTGAGTTGGGTCTCTTTGTGTCTTTGTGGTGAAAAATCCTTGCTGTCAGAAAAGCATTCCAACCATGCGCATCCTCTTCCACGTTCAGCATCTGCTTGGGATCGGGCATGACCGGCGCGCGGCGCTGATCGCCCGGGGGCTGTCCGCGGCCGGGATGCAGGTGACGGTGCTGCGCGGCGGGCATCCGGTGCCGGGGATCGATTACGGGTCGGCGGCCATCGTCCAGCTTCCGCCCGCGCGCTCCGCCGACGAGACCTTCAAGACGCTGCTGGACGAGCAGGGCCGGCCCATCGACGACGCGTGGCGCGCCCGGCGGCGGGAGGCGGTGCTCGACACCCTTCGCCGCGTCCGGCCCGACGCGCTGCTGGTGGAATCCTTCCCCTTCGGCCGGCGCGCCTTCCGGTTCGAACTGCTGCCGCTGCTGGAGGCCGCCCGCGCCGTGGGCGCCGTCACCGCCTGCTCCGTGCGCGACATCCTGGTCGCCAAGGCCAACCCGGAGCGGCTGGAGGAAACCGTCGCGACGGTCGAGCGCCTGTTCGACCGCGTTCTGGTGCACGGCGACCCGGACCTGATCCCGTTCGAGGCCACCTTCCCCGCCGCCCCGCGCATCGCCGCCCGCATCCGCTACACAGGCTACGTCGCCGCCCCTCCCCCGGCCGTGGAGACGGACAGTGCGGACGGGCTGGACGAGGTCGTCGTCTCGGTCGGCGGCGGGGCCGTCGGGCTGCCGCTGCTGCGCGCGGCGCTGGCCGCCCGCGCGATGACCCCGGCGCGGAACGCCCGATGGCGCCTGCTGGCCGGGCTGGACGTGCCGGAGGACGCGCTGCGCGCCCTGGTCGCCGAGGCCCCGCCCGGTGTGGTGGTGGAGAGCGCGCGGCCGGACTTCCCCGCCCTGCTTCGCCGCTGCCGGCTGTCGATCAGCCAGGCCGGCTACAACACGGTGCTGGATCTGCTTCAGGC
>JAEZPL010000518.1 GCA_023413605.1 Pseudomonadota bacterium | reverse complement strand
GTGTGGGTGCCGCCGGTGGTGAAGCCCGCCGCGATGGCGTTGGTCGCCGCGTCCTGGATGCCGGTGCCGGTCGACTTCAGGTCCAGCCTCAGCGTGCCGGCGCCGGTGATGCTGTTGACCGTCACCGTGTAGGTGGTGCCCGACCCGGTGATGCTCGCGATGGTGCCGTCCGCCGTGCCGGTCTTGGTCAGCGTGAAGTCGCCGGTGTCCACGCCCGTGACGCTCTCGCTGAAAGTCACGGTGTAGCTGATCGACGTGGCGTTGGCCGCCGGGGTGCCGGACACCGCGACGCTGCTCACCGCCGAACCCGTCAGCGTCGAGACGTAATCGGCCATCCCGGCATCGGTCAGCACGATGCCAGTCTCGATGGAACCGACGGATTTTTCCAGAATCCAGTTACCCCCTTTGCTTGCGGCGCCGGTATCGTCGGTCGATGAAGCGATATCGGCGCTGGTCCGTGACGAAATCGCGTTCAGAAGCGCCTGTCCTTCGACATCCCGCCCGATGTCGCATCCGTACAGCAGGAGGTCGCCGCCCGGCGTCAGTGACGCACCGATCTGTTCGAGTGCCTGCCCGTAATAGTCGATTGACGACACCTCGACCGACGCGCTGCCGACCAGCAGGCGTCCCTCCTGGCCATGACTGAACAGATGGATCGCATCATAGCCCCTATGATAGACGGCCCAGGCCGCCATCTGCTCGACGCCATCGCTGCCCCCATCCAACAGGACGACCTCAACCCCGGGCTTCACGCCGTCGGCAAGCATCTTCCAATCGGAAACGGATGTGTCGATGAACGCCACCTCCTTCCGGCCATCGGTGACGGCCGGATCGGCGGCGCGCAGGACCTGCGGTTCGGGAACAGGGGACGCGACCGGGTTGGCCGTGGCAGGAGGAGCGATTGCCGTTGCGGGATCGGGATGCTGTGCGGTGTCGGCGCCGGAGGTGGCTTTGGGAACATCCGGTTGCACAGTCGCTGCCGGATCGACTGCCGTCACCGCACCGGCCGCGTCGAACATAAAGCGTGGTTCCAACGCCATGGCGAGCATGGATGAGGATGGTTTGCGCGCCTTGCCGGACCGGTCGTTTCCGCCAACACCCTTCGCACCGTACATGCGCGTCATAGCCCTTCTCCCCCGACATTCATTGCACCGAACGGCTCTACGCCGGAAGCGGCCATCCGCAAGCGAGCGGTATTCATGTAATGCATCGTTTTTTCGAGAAAATGAAGATAGTAAGTGTATTTACAATGAGCGTTATTACAGACATGCGCAGTCCATTCGTGCTCATACGATCATACAGCTACTCTGAGGTTGAGAAAATTTTGAGATTTTCGCAACTATAAACTGAGGATCGGCGTCATCAAATGGTTCTACACGAGGTGACGCTGGCGCATAATTCGTTGGAAACTGGGGGTGTCGGGGCCATGGCAGGTATGGAGGCGTCCCGCTGAGTTCGAGAGCCGGAGCCGTACAAGCCCAACGAAACCCGCCGTCACAAGTGCCCGCGTGTTCACCATCGGGTGGAGAACTGGGCGGCTTACGATGCGGCGTTGCGCCGCCGCGGTGATCTGGTGATCTGGGTGACGCCCGAGGCGATTGCCGCTTGGACACCAGCGAAGACGGGGCGGCGCGGTCGGCCTCCCCGCTACTCGGACCTCGCGATTGAGGCTGACGCGCGTGGTCGGCCCCACCATCATGACCAGCTCGGGCATGCCGATCTCCCGCAACGTCGCCTGTTCACCGAGCGGACAGGGCCAATTCTGTCGGCGCGCCAAGTTGTGCACCAATGTCGTCCATCCCCGTTGCCGTGCCGTGTTCGACACGCTGGCCGAGGGCATGTCCGTCCATGCCGGGGCGGAATAAAGAAAATTTTCCTATACTAGGGATCCGCAGCGGAGAATGAAGTCGCCCGCGGTGTTGATGTCGCCGGCCAGCGCGGCACGCGCCGCGGGGCCGTCGCGGCGGTCGAGCGCGTCCAGCAGTTCGCCGTGGAAACGCAGCGCCACCCGCTCCGACAGGCGTTTCGACTTGCAGCGCAGGTCGAAGTTCAGCACCGGGCCGATTTGCAGCCACAGCCCTTCGATGATCTGCAACAGGGCCGGCATTCCCGCCGCCTCGTAGATGCGGAAGTGGAAATCCTTGTTGATGCGGATCAGCGCGCCGGGGTCGGGATCGGCGGCGTCGTGCGCGGCCATGAACTCCGCGTGCAGGGCGCGGATCGGCTCCAACTGCTCCGGGGTGATGACGGCGGCGGCGGTTTCCACCGCGTGCCCTTCCAGCATCAGGCGGATGGTCCGCAACTCCTCGAACCGGCTGCGCGTCATGATGGGCACGCGGACCGAGCGGTTCGGCAGCACCTCCAGCGCCTGTTCCGCCGCCAAGCGGGTGATGGCGTCGCGCACCGGCATCATGCTGGTGCCGAGCGCCGCGGCCAGCGTCCGGATGGTCAGCCGGTCGCCCGGCGAGACCTGCCCCGCCATCACGAGGTTGCGCAGGTCGCGGTAGACGCGGGCACCCATGGTCTCCCGGCCCACCTTGTCCAGGCCGTTGATGTTGCCTATGCCCATTGTGCTGCCCCTTTGCCCGATTTCGCGGCTTGACGCCGTTGGGGCGGTTTGAAACTGTGATAACATATCGCGGCTGCTTGCTAAGGACAAGCGCAGCCCAGCCCGATCCCCCAACAGGGACGGCTCTGGCTTCCAACGAGAGGCCGCACGCACTCCATGGGAGGAGACAGTCTCAATGAACAGCATAGGACTGACGCGCCGCACCCTTCTGAAATCCACCGCCGGCCTTGCCGTCGCCGGCACTCTGGGCGCCCCGGCCATCGTCCGGGCGCAGGCCGACGTGATCCGCGTCGGGCACCTGACGCCGCGCACCGGCTTCCTCGGACCGCTCGGCGAATACGGCGTCATGGGCGTGACGCTTGCCGTGGAAGAGATCAACGCGGGCGGCGGCGTGCTCGGCCGCAAGATCGAACTGCTGGCCGAGGACAGCGTGAACCCGTCCACCGCCGCCACCAAGGCGGAGCGCATGATCGAACGCGAAAAGGTCGCGGCGATCCTGGGCGAGATCAGCTCCGCCTCCGGCCTGTCGATCTCGCAGGTGGCCGGGCGGAACAAGACCCTGTTCATCCAGACCGGCTGCAATTCGGATGAGCTGCGCGGCAAATCCTGCAACCGCTACATGTTCCACATCGAGGGATCTAACACCGCCTACGTCAAGGCGGTGGGGCAGGCCCTGCTGCGCGACGGCATGGTGAAGGGCAAGAAGTGGTTCGGCCTGACCGCCGATTACGCCTTCGGCCACGACCTGCTGCGCGTGACCAAGAAGTTCGCGGAGGACAACGGCGGCAGCTTCGCCGGCAGCGAGCTGGTGCCGACCGACGCCAGCGACTTCAGCCCCTTCATCCTGAAGATCCGGCAGGCGAAGCCCGATCTCGTGGTCTCCAACCTCGCCGGCAACCAGATCACCAACTTCATCAAGCAGTACAACGAATACGGCCTGCCGTTCCCCATCGCTGGCGGCGGGTTCGACACCGCCGCCGCCTGGGGCGCCGGCCCGGACGCCTTCGCCGGCACGTGGCCCTGCATCTGGCACCACACCGTGAGTTCCCCCAGCGCCAAGACCTTCACGGAGGCCTTCATCAAGCGCTGGGGCAAGCCGCCGGAGAATCAGGCCTGGGGCGATTACCTGTCCGCCAAGGTGCTGGCCCAGGCGATGGCCGAGACCAAGTCGATCGAGAGCGACACGCTGGTCCCATATCTGGAAAGCCAGGCGAAGTTCGACGTCATGAAAGGCCGCGAGGGCTATTTCCGCAACTGGGACCACCAGCTGATCGCGGAAATGTACACGATCACGCCCAAGCCCAAGGGCGAGCAGAAGGACAAGTGGGACATGCTGCTGCTCGGCACCCCGGTGCCCGGCGCCAACGAAGACCTGGAGGTCATCCAACCCACCAAGCAGGAGAACGCCTGCACCTTCACCTGAGGCGAGCGCAATCCCCATCACCCCCCTCTCCCAGCGGGGCTGGGAGAGGGGATATCAGGATGGCCCTTCCGGTGAGAGGTGCCTTGTGGAACTGGTCTTCATTCTGGAGCAGGTGCTGAACGGCCTTGTCGTCAGCGCCTATTACCTGCTGATCGCGCTTGGCCTGTCGCTGATCTTCAGCCTGGGCGGCGTGGTCAACCTTGCCCATGGCGCCTTCTACGCGCTGGGCGCCTATTTCGCCATCGAACTGGAACGGCGGCTGGGATTCGGCGGCGCCTTCGTGCTGTCGCCGCTGCTGGTGGCGCTGATCGGCATCGTGATCGAGCGCACGATGCTGCGGCGCTTTTACCGGACCGACCCGATCTACAGCCTGCTGCTGACCTTCGGCCTCGCCATGGTGGTGGAACAGGCGATCCGCATCATCTGGGGCGCCGCCCCCTTGCCCTTCCAGATGCCGGGCTTCATCAAGGGGCAGGTCTTCCTCGGCGACTTCATCTACTCCAAATACCGGCTGGCCATGCTGGCGGTCGCCGCGGCGGCGGTGGCGGGGACATGGCTGCTGCTGAACAAGACCTCCTTCGGGCGGGTGGTGAAGGCCGGGGTGCAGAATCCGGACATGGTCGCGGTGCTCGGCATCTCCCTGGCGCCGGTCATGACCGCCGTGGTGGCGCTGGGCATCGGGCTGGCGGCGCTGGCCGGCGTGCTGCTGGCCCCCATCGCCGGGGTGCATCCGGCCATGGGGACGGAGATCATCACCGCCGCCTTCGTCGTGGTCGTCATCGGCGGCCTGGGCAGCTTCTGGGGCGTGGTGATCGCCGCCGTGCTGGTGGGCATCGTGCGCGGCCTGGCGGTCTACTTCATACCGCCCGCCGCCGAGGCGTCGATGTACCTGCTGATGCTGACCGTCCTTCTGCTCCGCCCGCGCGGCCTGCTGGGCGAGCGCATCCAGCGTTTCGAGTGAGGAGCGGCCCATGGCCATCAAGAAACTCGCCCGCGACGGTTCCCACCCGATGCCGTCCGGGCGCATGGCCCCCGGTGCCGGTGCCGCCGGCCCGCTCCAGCGCCGGCAGGCCGGTGCGGCGGCGCATCCGGTCCCCTGGCCGCTGGTCATCGCCGCGGCCGGCATCCTCGCCCTGCCGTTCCTGTTCGAGGCCATCGGGCTGACCATCACCTCGGCGACCGACTGCCTGATCTTCGCCATCGCCGCGCTGGGGCTGAACCTGCTGGTCGGCTACACGGGGCTGGTGTCGTTCGGGCACGGCGCGTGGCTGGGCATCGGGGCCTACACGGCGGCGCTGATCCAACTGAACTGGGCGCCGAAGGGCGTCGTGCTGCCGGTGCTCGGCACCATAGCCCTGGTCACCGTGATGGCGTTGGTGCTGGGGTTCCTGTTCCTGCGGCGGCGCGGCGTCTATTTCTCCCTGCTGACGCTGGCCTTCACGGCCATGACCTACGCCATCGCCTTCCGCTGGACGGCGGTGACGGGCGGCGAAAGCGGCCTCGGCGGGATCGAGCGGCCGGTTCTGCTGGGGCTGGACCTGAACAACCGTGTCGCCTTCTACGCGGTGGTGGGGGTGCTGGCCTTCGGCGTCGCGGCGCTGCTGTGGACGCTGATCCGCTCCCCCCTCGGCCGCACGCTGGTGGCGATCCGCGAGAACGAGCAGCGGGCCGCCTTCGTCGGCTACGCGACCCGCCGGTACAAGCTGGTGGCCTTCACCATTTCCTCCGTCATCACGGGCTTTGCCGGGGCGCTGTTCGTGCTGAACCACCGCTTCGCCTCCGCCGACCCGACCAGCGTGTCCTTTTCCGGCGAGCTGCTGGCGATGGTCGTCATCGGCGGCATGCGGACCTTCCTGGGGCCGGCGCTGGGGGTGGTGTTCTACGTGCTGTTCCGCGAGTTCCTGTCCATGTGGACGGAGAACTGGCTGCTCTATTTCGGCCTGCTGTTCGTCGGTTTCATTCTGTTCTCCCCCACGGGGCTGGTCGGCATCGGCCGGCGCCTGCTGGGCCTCGTCCGGAAGGAGGCGGCGGAGGAAGCGGCCATGGCCAACCGCGTTTCCGCCCGGTCCGCCGCGCCGACGGCCGTGCCGCCCTTCCTGGCCGCCGCCGCCACGGGACCGGGGACGGAGCTGGCCTGCGACGGCATCGCCAAGAACTTCGGCGGCATCCAGGCGGTCGGCGGCGTGACCTTCACGGTCAGGAACCGCAGCCTGCACGCGCTGATCGGGCCGAACGGGGCCGGCAAGACCACCGTGTTCAACCTGATTTCCGGCATGTTCCCGCCGAACCAGGGCACGGTGCGGCTGAACGGCCGGACCATCTCCGGCCTGAACCCGGCGCGGATCTGCCAGGCGGGGCTCGCGCGCTCCTTCCAGATCACCAACCTGTTCCCCGATCTCAGCGTGGAGGAAAACATCCGCCTGTCCGCCCAGGCCCGCCACGCCTCGCGTTTCAACGCGTGGCGCAGCGCCGACCGCTTCGCCGACATCAATGC
Source organism: Pseudomonadota bacterium (assembly GCA_023413605.1). Taxonomy (GTDB): domain Bacteria; phylum Pseudomonadota; class Alphaproteobacteria; order Azospirillales; family Azospirillaceae; genus Azospirillum. Next base: position 1,009 of record JAEZPL010000518.1, on the reverse strand, counting down.
GGAGACACGCGCGGTCATCGACTTCATGGGCCTGACGGGGACGGAACGGGCGCTGGCCGGCAGCCTGTCCTACGGCGGGCAGCGGCTGGTGGACATGGGCATCGCGCTGGCATCCAAGCCGTCGATCCTGCTGCTGGACGAACCGCTGGCCGGCCTCGCCGCGGCGGAGCGGGAACGCATCTCCGCCCTGATCCAGCGCATCGCCACCCACATCCCCGTGCTGATCGTGGAGCACGACATCGACCGCGTCTTCGGCTTCGCCGACGCCGTCACCGTCATGAACCAGGGCCGGGTGCTGGTGGATGGCACGGTGGAGGACGCCCGAACCGATCCCCGCGTGCAGGAGGTCTACATCGGCTCCGGCACATCGGCCATCGCGGCGCGCCCACGCGAGACGGCCGCCACGCCGGAACTGGTCCTGTCCGTCGAAAAGCTGAACGTCCTGTACGGCAAGAGCCACATCATCGACGACGTGTCGATGGACGTGCACCGGGGGGAGATCGTCGCCCTGCTCGGCCGCAACGGGGCGGGCAAATCCACGCTGCTGAAGGGCATCATCGGCACGGCGCCGCCGGCCAGCGGAACGCTGCGGTACGACGGGCGCGACCTCGCCGGGCTCAGCGCGCCGCAGATCGCGCGGCTCGGCATCGGCTACGTGCCGCAGGGGCGCGGGCTGTTCGCCGGGATGACGGTGGCGGAAAACCTGATGCTCGGCCGCCTGAAGCGCCGCACCGGGGCCGGCATCCACTGGGACGAGGAGCGCATCTTCGACTTCTTCCCCCGCCTGCGGGAACGGCTGGAGACGCCCGCCGACTGCCTGTCGGGCGGCGAGCAGCAGATGGTCGCGGTCGCCCGCGCGCTGCACGGCGACGTGCGGGTGCTGCTGCTGGACGAACCCTTCGAGGGCCTGTCCCCCGCGGTGACGGAGGAGCTGTTCACCGTCTTCGACCGGCTGCGCCGGGACATCTCCATCATCATCGTCGATCACAACCTGGACCTCGTGCTGGCG
>JAEZPL010000641.1 GCA_023413605.1 Pseudomonadota bacterium | reverse complement strand
AAGCTGTTCGACGGCGGCGAGCGGACCCATGCCGTCGAGGATGGCTCCTCGGTCATGCTCGGCGCGATCCTGAACAACGTGCCGGGCATCATGGCGGAGTGCGGCGGTTCCTGCTCCTGCGCCACCTGCCACGTCTATGTGGACGACGCCTTCCTCGACCGGCTGCCCGCCGCCGACCCGGTGGAGGACGAACTGCTCGAAGGCGTGGCGGCGGAGCGCCGGCCGAACAGCCGCCTGTCCTGCCAGATCACCGTCACGCCGGCGCTCGATGGGCTGGTCGTCCACATTCCGGAAAGGCAGGCGGAATGAGCGATGGGCTCGTGGTGGTCGGCGGGTCCTACGCCGGCCTGCAAGTGGCCGCCTCGGCGCGCGAGTTCGGCTATTCCGAACCGATCCGGCTGATCGCCGGGGAGCCGGTGCTGCCCTACCAGCGCCCGCCGCTGTCGAAAGGCTATCTGACGGGCAAGACCACCGCCGCCATGCTGCCCCTGCGCGGCGAGGCCTTCTACCGCGACGCGTCCATCGACGTGGAGCTCGGGCGGCACGCTCTGCGCATCGACCCGCACAGCCGCTCCGTCGAGATGTCGGACGGGCGCAAGGTCCGGTACGACCGTCTGGTCCTGGCGACCGGCGCCCGCCCGCGTCCGTTGCCCGTTCCCGGCGGCGACCTGGACGGCGTGGTGGCGCTGCGCTCGCTTGCCGACGCCGACCGGCTGCGCGCCCTGGCGGCGGAAGCCCGCAACGTGGTGGTGATCGGCGGTGGCTTCATCGGGCTGGAGGTCGCCTCGGCGCTCGTCTCACCCGACCGCTCCGTGACGGTGGTGGAGGCCGCCAACCGTCTGATGGCGCGTGCGGTGCCGCCGGTGCTGTCGGACTTCTTCGCGGAGTTGCATCGGGCGCGCGGCGTGCGGCTGAAGTTCGGCTGCGGCGTGACGGCGCTGTGCGGCGTCAATGGGCGCGTGACGGAGGTTCTGTGCGGCGACGGCACGAGCGAGCCGGCTGATCTGGTCGTCGTTGGCATCGGCGTGGTGCCGAACGTGGAGCTTGCGCAGGATCTCGGCCTGCCGTGCAACGACGGCATCCTGGTCGACGGCTTCGCGCGGACGGCGGCGCCCGGCGTCTTCGCGGCGGGCGATTGCGCGCGCCAGCCCCACCCCCACGCGGCCTCGCCGACCGTGCGGCTGGAATCGGTGCAGAACGCCATCGAGCAGGGCAAGGCCGCGGCCTCCGTTCTGGCCGGCTCCCCGGCGGCCAACGAGGCGGTTCCCTGGTTCTGGTCCGATCAGTACGACGTGAAGCTCCAGATGGCCGGGCTGCCCCAGGGCAGCGACCGCGTGGCCGTGCGCGGCGGGGTGGAGGAGGGCAGGTTCTCCGTCTTCCATTTCCGGGCGGGCCGTCTGGTGGGCGTGGATTCCGTCAACCGCCCGGCGGAGCACATGCTGGCGCGCAAACTGCTGGCGGCGTGCGTGCCGCTGACGCCGGAACAGGCGGCGGACACCGCCTTCGACCTGCGCGGCGCGCTGGCGGCGCCCTGACGCTTGAGGGCTTGTCCGCCTTGAACCGGGCGCTGTAAAGCTTGCAGCGCCTTTCCCGCACCTTATGGATTCCGCCCCGATGGCCCGCCTGCGAGAGACCGACGCCGCCGCCCGCCGCGACAGCGACCAGAGCAAGGACTTTCTGGAAGCGCTGGCGCGCGGTCTGTCGGTGATGACGGTGTTCGACGCGGAGCACCGCCAGATGACCATGGCCGACGTGGCGCGCGCCGTCGATCTGCCGCGCGCCACGGTGCGCCGGACGCTCTACACGCTGACCTGCCTCGGCTATGTCGAGACCAACGGGAAGCTCTACCGCCTGACCCCGCGCATCCTGCGCCTGGCGGCGGCCTATCTGGGGTCGAGCCAGGTCGGAACCGTGCTCCAGCCGGTCTGCGACGAGCTGTGCCGGACGCTGGACGAGGCCTGTTCCGCCGCCGTGCTCGACGGGCGGGACACGGTGATGGTGGCTCACGCCTCGCCGCCGCGGTCGCTGGCGGTGGCGCCCAGCATCGGTTTCCGGCTGCCCGCCTACTGCACGGCGTTGGGCCGCGTGCTGTTGGCCAACCTGAAGGACGGCGCGCTGTCGGATTACCTGACGGAGGTGGAGCCGCGGTCGGTCACGCCCTCGACCATCACGGAGCCGGAGGCCCTGCGCGCCGCCATCCTCCAGGTGCGGGAGCAGGGCTTCTCCCTCGTCGATCAGGAGGCGGAGATGGGCTTCCGCTCCATCGCGGTGCCGATCCGCCGCCACGACGGCAGCGTCGTCGCCGCGCTGAACATCGGCAGCCGCATCGAGCGCGCCAGCCCCGACGACATGCGGGACCGCTTCCTGCCCGCCCTCGCGAGTGCTGCGAAGGCGGTGCAGGACCAGTTGATCTAACGGATCATCACCGCGCCGCGTGCGGGTTCGGCCCTGTTGGAGCCTCGGCCAGCCAGCGGGTGATCGGTTCGCTCGTGTCGTCGGACGCTTCGCTCCAGCCCGGCGGGACGCCGTTCATGTCCGGCAGGCGGTGGGCAATGCCCTTGTGGCAGTCGATGCAGGTGCGTTCGCCGGTGAACAGGTACTGCTGGTGAATGCGCGCCGCCCGCGCGCCCTGCTTCGTGATGTCCATGGACTCCGCGGAGTGGCAGTTGCGGCATTCCAGCGAGTTGTTGGCCTTCAGCCGCGCCCATTCATGCTCCGCCAGTTCGCGCCGCTTCTCCTCGAACTTGTCGCGCGTGTCGATGGTGCCGAAGATTTTACCCCACACCTCCTTGGACGCCTGCATCTTGCGGGCGATCTTGTCCGTCCATTCATGGGGGACGTGGCAGTCCGGGCAGGTGGCCCGCACACCGGATCGGTTGGTGAAGTGGATGGTGGTCTTCAGCTCCTCATAGACGTTGTCGCGCATCTCGTGGCAGCTGGTGCAGAACTGTTCGGTGTTGGTGACCTCCAGCGCCGTGTTGAAGCCGCCCCAGAACATGACGCCTGCGGCAAAGCCGCCCAGCGTCAGGAAGCCCAGGCTCAGGTACCGGCTCGGCCCCGCGATGGTGCGCCAGGGCCGCTGCAGGAATTCGGGCAGGGTCCATCTCATCGCCGGTCACCCCCGTCGGACGGGCGGCTGAGCATGCTGTCCACGTCCTTGAAGGTGTTGGGCACGACCGGCTGCACCTGGGTCTGCGGGACGTGGCATTCCAGGCAGAAGTAGCGGCGCGGGCTGACGGCCCCCAGCGTCTGCCCCTCGCGGTCCACGTAATGGGTGATGCTGATCATCGGCGCCTGCGAGGCACCCGTGTACTGCCGGCTGTGACAGGTCAGGCACTGGTTGTTGTTCAGTCCGATCTGATAGTCGCGGATGTTGTGCGGGATGACCGGCGGCTGTTCCGGGTAGTTGCGGGCGACGCGGCGGTCGTCGGTGACGTCGGCCGGGATCGGCGGGGCCGGGTTGTTGTCGGTGAAGTTCACCGGCGGCCGGAAGGGGGAATCGAGCCGGGCCGGCCCGGCGTTCTGGGCCGACAGCAGGGCGGGCACAAGGCAGGGCAGGGCCGCGGCAAGGGCCAGGAGGTGATGGCGACGCATGTCCGGTCCTCCCTTACACCGCGACCACTTTGACGGCGCATTTCTTGAAGTCGGTCTGTTTGCTGATCGGGTCCGTGGCGTCCAGCGTCACCTTGTTGATCAGGCGGGCGGAATCGAACCAGGGCACGAAGACCACGCCGCGCGGCGGCCGGTTGCGGCCGCGCGTCTCGACCCGCGTGCGCATCTCGCCGCGCCGCGACATCACCGTGACCTCCGACCCGCGGCGCAGGCCACGCGCCTGGGCGTCGTCGGGGTGCATGTAGACCAGCGCCATGGGCATGGCCTTGTACAACTCCGGCACGCGCATGGTCATGGAGCCGGAGTGCCAGTGCTCCAGCACGCGCCCCGTCACCAGCCACAGGTCGAACTCCTGGTCCGGGGCTTCCGCCGGAGGTTCGTAGGGGAAGGCGAAGACGTTCGCCTTGCCGTCCGGGTTGCCGTAGAACTTCACCCCCTCGCCCTGCTTGACGAAGGGGTCCAACCCCTCGCGGTAGCGCCAGCGGGTTTCCTTGCCGTCCACCACCGGCCAGCGCAGGCCGCGCACCTCGTGATAGGTGTCGAAGGGCGCCAGATCGTGGCCGTGGCCGCGTCCGAAGCCGGCGTATTCCTCGAACAGGCCCTTCTGCACGTAGAAGCCGAAGTCCTTGGATTCCCGGTTCTCGTACTCCGGGTTGATCTCCGACAGGGGGAAGCGGTCCACGTTGCCGTTGCGGAACAGCACGTCGAACAGCGACTTGCCGCGGAATTCCGGGTTGGCGTCCAGGATCTCCTTCGGCCACACCTCGTCGGTGGTGAAGCGCTTGGAGAATTCCATGATCTGCCACAGGTCCGACCGGGCCTCGCCCGGTGCGGTGACCAGCTGGTGCCAGAAATGGGTGCGCCGCTCCGCGTTGCCGTAGGCGCCTTCCTTTTCCACCCACATGGCCGCGGGCAGGATCAGGTCGGCGGCGGACGCGGTCAAGGTGGGGTAGGCGTCGGAAACGACGATGAAGTTGTTCGGGTTGCGGTAGCCGGGATAGGTCTCGCCGTTGGTGTTGGGCGCCGCCTGGAGGTTGTTGTTGACCATGATCCAGAAGGCGTTGAGCTTTCCGTCCTTCAGCATGCGGTCCATCAGCACGGCGTGGTAGCCGATCTTGCCGGGCAGCAGGCCCTTCGGAATCTTCCAGGCCTCCTCCGTGTGCGCGCGGTGGACGGGGTTGGCCACCTGCATGTCGGCGGGCAGGCGGTGGGCGAAGGTGCCGACCTCGCGCGCCGTGCCGCAGGCGGACGGCTGGCCGGTCAGGGAGAAGGGGCTGTTCCCCGGCTCCGAGATTTTGCCGGTCAGCAGGTGGATGTTGTAGACCATGTGGTTGACCCACACGCCCCGCACATGCTGGTTGAAGCCCATGGTCCACAGCGACATGACCTTGGTCTTCGGGTCGGCGTACAGCTCCGCCAGCGCCAGCAGCCGTTCCTTGGGAACCTTGCTCAGCTCGGACGCCTTCTCCACCGTGTATTCGCTGACGAACTTCGCGAACTCGTCGAAGCTGATGGGCTTGGAATCGGTCGGGTCCTTGGCGTTGGCGGCGCGCACCTCCAGCACGTTCTCGGGCCGCAGGCCATAGCCGATGTCCTTCTGCCCCAGGCGGAAGTTGCAGTGCTTCTCCACGAACTCCTTGTTCACCCGTCCGGTCTGGATGATGTGGTTCGCGATGAAGTTCAGGATGGCGAGGTCGGTCCCCGGCTCGAAGATCATGGGGATGTCGGCCAGCTCGAAGCTGCGGTGCTCGAAGGTGGACAGAACCGCGACCTTGACGTGCTTGTGGGCCAGCCGCCGGTCGGTCAGGCGCGTCCACAGGATGGGGTGCATCTCCGCCATGTTGGAGCCCCAGAGCACGAAGGCGTCCGCGTGCTCGAAGTCATCGTAGCAGCCCATCGGCTCGTCCATGCCGAACGTGCGGATGAAGGCGACGGCGGCCGACGCCATGCAGTGGCGGGCGTTCGGATCCAGGTTGTTGGTGCGGAAGCCGGCGCGCATCAGCTTGGACGCGGCGTAGCCCTCCCAGATCGTCCACTGGCCGGACCCGAACATGCCCACGGCGTCCGGCCCCTTCTCCTTCAGCGCGCGCTTCCACTGGCGGGCCATCTCGTCGAAGGCCTGGTCCCAGGTGACCGGCATGAACTCGCCGTCCTTGTGGTACTTGCCGTCGCGCATGCGCAGCAGCGGCTGGGTCAGCCGGTCCTGCCCGTACATGATCTTGGACAGGAAATAGCCCTTCACGCAGTTCAGGCCGCGGTTGACGTCCGCCTGCATGTCGCCGTGGGTGGCGACGACGCGGTTGTCCTTGGTGGCGACCATGACGCCGCAGCCCGTGCCGCAGAAGCGGCAGGGCGCCTTGTTCCACTTCAGCTGCGCGTCCTCCCCCGCGATCATGGAGGTCTGCGCCATGGCAGGAAGGCTCATGCCGCCCGCCGCCGCGGCGGCCGTGACCGCCTGCGCCTTGATGAAATCCCGCCGATCCAACATGGGTTCTGTCCCCCCTTCTTCTTGGACGTTCAGATGTATTTTTTCAGACGTTCCGCGGCGCCCCGGCCTCCGCCGGTTCGACGTGGTGGAAGACCATGACGGCCGACATCACGCCGTCGAGCAGGTGGATCGCGGTCATGCGGTCGGCGATCCGGCCTTCATGCGGGCCTTCGACCGTCACCACCATCTTGCCCCGCTCCTCCGCGTGGACCTCGACGCCGGGCATGGCGGTCACCGCCGCGTGCACGGCGTCACGCCGCTCCGGCAGCAGGTGCACGAGGATGGAGGCGACGTGCCACTCCTCGGTCATGACGGTCGTTGTGTCAGGCGGCATGGGCGCTCTCCGGCTGCGGCTGGACGGTGACGGCGCTGACCGGGCAGGCGGACACGCAGGCGCCGCAGCCGGTGCAGGCCGCGGCGTCCACGGCGGCACGCGCGACGCCGCCCAGCGCGAGGGTGAAGCGGATGGCCGCTTCCGGGCAGGAGTCCTGGCAGCTTCGGCACGTGATGCCCTGTGCGGCGAGGCAGGACGGGCCGATGGCGGCGGCGAGCGCCCAGGGGCGTTCGGCGGCGCGGTCGAAGACCGGCTCCGGGCAGGCATCGGCGCAGGCGGCGCAGAAGGTGCACTCGCGCTGGCTGAAGTCGATCTCGGGAAAGCCGCCGTCACCGGCGCGCAGGATGCCTTGCGGGCAGGCCCGCGCGCAGGCGCCGCATCGGGTGCAGAGGGAGGTGAAGGCGCCGGGCCGGGACCAGGGCGGGCGGAGCGCCGCCGGTGCCGGGCGCGTCCGTCCGCGCAGGAATCCCCGCCGTCGTAAATCGACCGTGTCGTCCGCCATGGGGCACCGCCGATCCGCTCAAACCTGCGGTGGCCCTGGCGGGCCCAGGATCAATTGCGACATCCAGACGAGGAAGCCGTACCCGCCGACGATGGCGATGGACAGGATCGGCCAGATCACCACCGCCAGCAGCAGGAACATGGTGATTTCGCGGCGTTTTGCGGACGGGTCGGCGTTGGCCGGGACGGAACCGGCGTCCGCGGCGCGGAACCGGTCGTTTGTTTTTGGCGCTAAGTTATCGGGGTGCAGGCGACTCATGGCGACGGCGGTCTTCGACAATCGTTTCGGACACCCGTTCAACCCGTTTCAACCACCTAAGGTTCCGCACCGCTTACGGTGGTTCCTTATGCCGCCCGTCCCGGTGGAGGCTGCCGTCGTCCGGTGCCATGTTCAGACCAGACCCCTGTCGCATCATCGGGAAACGGACGCACTATGACCGTCAATGCGGATCGCCCACCGGGCCAGCCGCCGGATCAAGCACCCGCTCATCGGGGGCTGTCGGCTACGGTTTCGATGCGCGATGTGCGGCTGGCGGCCGGGCTGGTGATGTTCGCCTTCGTCACCACGCACCTGTTGAACCACGCGCTGGGCATCGTCTCGCTGCACGCCATGGGGGTGGCGCGGGAATGGTTCACGGGGTTCTGGCGCAGCCCGCCGGCCACGGCGCTGCTGTACGGAGCGGTTCTGGTCCATGTCGGGCTGGCGCTGGCGGCTCTTTACCGGCGGCGGACGTTGCGCATGCCGCTGGGGGAGTTCCTTCAGCTGGCGCTTGGGCTTTCGATCCCTTTCCTGCTGATCTCCCATGTGATGGGCACGCGCGTCCGGTCGGCGCTGAGCGGATTCGAGGATCGCTACGACGTCGTCGTCCAACTGCTGTGGGTGGACGCGCCCTTCACCGGTCTGCGGCAGGTCCTGGCGCTGCTGGTCGTGTGGACCCATGGCTGCATCGGCCTTTACTTCTGGCTGCGCCCCCGCGACTGGTTTCCCAAGGCGGCGCCGTTCCTGTTCGCCGCCGCGCTGATGGTGCCGGTTCTGGCCCTGGTCGGCTTCGCGCAGGCGGGCAAGGAGGTCGCCGAACGCATGGCGCTCCAGGGCGGCGTGGTGCCCGAACCTCCGCCGCCGGCTTTGGAATGGCTGCGCGAGGGCGCCCTCTGGACCTTCAGCGGCGCGGTCGGCGGGGTCTTCGCCCTGCGGGGGCTGCGGGCGATGAGGCAGCGCCGCACGCTGGTGCGCGTCACCTACCCGGACCACCAGAGCGTCGCCGTGCCGCGCGGGTTCAGCGTGCTGGAGGCCAGCCGGCTGGCGAACATCCCCCACCTGTCGGTCTGCGGCGGGCGGGGGCGCTGCTCCACCTGCCGGGTGCGGGTGATGGCCGGGCTGGCGAACCAGCCGTCGCCGTCGCCGGAGGAGAGCGCCACGCTGGAGCGGGTCGGGGCACCTCCCGGCGTGCGGCTGGCATGCCAGTTGCGGCCCACGGCGGATCTGACGGTGATCCCGCTGCTGCGCCCCGCCTCTCTGGCCCCGCAGCAGGCGGAGCACCGCTGGACCGGCGAGGAGCGCTTCGTCGCCGTGCTGTTCTGCGACCTGCGCGGCTTCACCGCCCTGTCGGAACGGAAGCTGCCGTTCGATGTGGTCTATCTGTTGAACCAGTATTTCGCGATGGTCGGCCATGCCGTCGAACGGTCGGGCGGGCGGGTCGACAAGTTCATCGGCGACGGGGTGATGGCGCTGTTCGGCATCGAATCCGACCCGGAGGAGGCCTGCCGGGAGGCGCTCGCCGCCGCCGCGGCCATCGCGGACGGGGTGGACGAGATGAACC
>JAEZPL010000638.1 GCA_023413605.1 Pseudomonadota bacterium | reverse complement strand
CTCGTCGGGCTTCGGCAGCACGCGGCCCAGCACCTCCACCGGGACTTCCGGCCGGTTCACGAAATAGGCGGAGTAGAGCGCCTGCCGGAAGGTCACCGGGTTGCCCGACGCCACCGACAGCTCGACGTCCTTCCAGTCGTCGCCGCTGACATTCTCCAGCACCGCCCAGCCCTGGAGGTCGCCGGTCTTCGCCCCGGCTTCCGGCAGGGTCAGCCGGTAGGTCGCCTTCCACAGCGGGGCGGCGACCACATAGGCGACGCGCACGGTCCGCCCCGCCCCGGCTCCGTCCTTGGGCGCTGTCGTGCGGATGGTCAGGCGCCGCCGCTCCTTGCCGGCGGACTCGGCCACCGCGGTCAGCGCCTTGTCGATCTGCGCCTGCACGCGCGGATCGGCGAAGCGCAGCGAATCGGTCTCCTCCAGCACCAGTTGGCGTAGCCCCTCGGCGGTCATCAGGCTGACGCGGTGGCGCGACACGATTCCGCCGCCGTTCGGCAGCTGGGTGGTTTCCTCGGTCACCGACAGCAGACGCCCGGACAGTTCCCGCGCGCCGGCCACGCGCACCTCCGCCCCCTTCATCGCGTTCAGCAGCGCGGTGGGGGAGTTCAGGTCTTCGGGCGAGAAGGGCAGTTCGCGGAAAGCCGTCTCCAGCGGCTCCTGCCCCGGAAGGTCGACGGTGCCGATGCCGCCCTTGTCGTCGTAGACGACGATGCTTTTCAGCACGTCGTCCACCTGGTCGCGGCGCACCTCCAGCGTCAGGGCGGCATCGCCGCTGACCTGCGCCTCATATTCGAAATAGCCGACGCCTCCGGTGGACAGCAGCACCCGCTTCAGCGCCAGCCCGCCCGCCGGCTGATCCGCCGCGAAGGCGGGGGCCGCCAGCAGGGGCATGGCAAGGGTGAAGAGAGCGGCTTTCGTGATCCCGGACATGCGGGTCTCCCGTTATTGGCAACGATTCCTCTAAGGCCCGGCTTACGCTCTCATTTGGGAAAGAATGGGGCAGGCTTGGTCTTATGCGTTTTTGATGATGACGGGGTGTGTGGGAACAAATGTTGCACTGCACTCTCCAAAGACGATTGCGAATTGGTGATTGCGCCTGGATTCGTTTGTGTCATGCTGCCGCCCGACGACATAAAACTTCAACCGGTCGTCGTGGGGAGGGGTGCTGGCATGGGCCATAGGCTGGTCTCATCGGACTCCAAATTCGGGCCGCAATCATTCGGTCCTCCGTCGTTCGGACCATCACCCGGCTGTTCCCGCGCGCTGGTGAACGGAAGGTGGGTTTTCATCCCCGGCACCACGGGCATCGACCACGCCACCCGCAGCTTTTCCGACGATGTGGAGGAGCAGACGCGCCAGACCATGCGCAACCTGCGTGCCGTCCTGCGAAAGTCCGACGCGGATTTGGCGGATGTCGTGAGGGTGCGGGTCTATCTGGCGGACTCGGCCGATTTCCCGCGGGTCGCCCCGATCCTGGTGGAGCAGTTCGAGGGCATCGGGGCGGCAAGCACGACCTTGGAATGCCCGCTGTCCGACCCCCGGATGAAGATCGAGATCGAGGTCACCGCCCGGCGCTGAAACGGCAGGGCGGGGGCGCGTCGACCGGCTCTGGCTCGTCCGGCAGCCGGCCCGGCAGCCAGCGGTTCATCATCTCGTGCCAAAGGCCGGGCGCCGGCTGCACCTTCCGGGAACGCACCCAGGGCGCGGCTGCCGAGACCGGGCGCGGATCGTCGCGGTGGGGATGCTGGTGGCCGTGGCGTCCCTGCGCCGGCCGGCGCGCACTCTTTCCCGCCCGCGGCGAGCCCGCCGGGTGGTCGAGTCGCTGCTCGCACGTGCAGGATGGGCAAGGGGCCGGCGGCATGGCGGGTCGTCTTCGTGTCCGAATCGGAAAGGGGCGGTTCAGGCGCCGCCGACGAGCGCGCGGGCCGATTCGATGTGGCGGCGCGCTTCGCGGAGCAGGGCACGGTGCTGCTCCAGCGCCTGCCGCACCGGCAGGTGGGTGCTGTAGACGCGCACCTCGTTCAAGAGATGATCGGCCCGATCGTGATGCGCGATTCTTTCCAGGCATTGATCGACCACGGACATTGTCTTTCCCTCCGCTGCACCCATCGCGACCGTTTCCTTCGCGGCTGTGGGGAGTAAAGCGTTTGCATGTGAACGCATGATTTCAGGAGCCCCGTCATTTCGTTTCGGTGGCCCGATCATCTGTTTCAAGCGATTCACCCGCTGGTCGTGACGCGAGTGCCTGTTACGGGGTTGTAACCGATTGCGTGTACCCTCTACAGTGGGATAAGAAGAGGGCGGGAGGTATCGGGTATGCATATTCTCGCGGTCGATGATGACGAGCCGGTTCGGGAACTGCTGGCGTCTTATTTGGCGTCAGAGGGCTATCGCGTCACGACCGCGCCGGACACGGCGACGGCGAAGCAGGCGTTGGAAGGGGACCCGATCGATCTGGTCATCTGCGATTTGCGGTTACCGGACGGCGACGGCCTTGGCCTCGTGCGCCAGATCCGCACCGAAACGCACCTCCCCGTCATCATTCTCTCGTCCAAGGATCAGGATGTGGACCGAATCGTCGGCCTGGAGCTGGGCGCCGACGACTACCTGACGAAGCCTTTCAACCCGCGCGAACTGCTGGCCCGCATCAAGGCGGTGCTGCGCCGCGTGTCCGGCGAGGGGCGGCCGCCCCGCAGCCCGGACGAACTGCGCGCCGTGGTGCAGTTCGCGAACTGGGAACTCGACCTCACCGCCCAGCGCCTGCGCGGCCAGGACGGCCGCGAGGTGGAACTGACCAAGGCGGAATTCGGGCTGCTGGCCGCCTTCGTGAAGCGGCCTCAGCGCGTTCTGACCCGCGACCAACTGCTCGACCTCACCCGCGCCGATGGGGCGGAGGTGTTCGACCGTTCCATCGACGTGCTGATCCTGCGCCTGCGCCGCAAGATCGAGGCGAATCCGAAGGAACCCCGTATCATCAAGACCGAACGCGGCGCCGGTTATGTCTTCGACGCCAAGGTGAAGGCCATCTGACGTGTAGCCGGTCGGAGAGCCAACCGGCTGACATTCTCCGTCCCCGACCGGCTGGCCCTGACCGGCTGGCGTCGATCTTGTTTTGTTCCTGGCGTTGAAATACCATCGTCTCCGCCGACGCCCGCAGTGCGCCTGTTTCCACTTCCGTCCTTCTCCCGTGCCATGTCCCATGCAACGCATCCCCGTCGTGCGTTGCACGATGTTGCATTGGCTGACGGCGTGGGAGGTTAACAGCGGGGACTGTGCAGCGGGTGCATAACGAACGTACACGCACAAAGAGCGGCAATGCATTGTTCCAGAACGGCAATCCGGCCCTTCGGATGCATTGTGCAGAGTGGGTTCGCCGCACAATCCGCACAATGGTGCACAACGGAGCACAATGGTGCACAACGGAGGTTGTCTCCAAACGCGATCACCCAGCCTCTGACCGGTGGCTGGGTGGACGAGGGGCGCCGCCGCGCGTTACGCTTTCCGGAAAACCAAATCCGGGAGGAACGACGGATGCCCGAGCCCATCGATTTCTATTTCGATTTCGCGTCTCCCTACGGCTATTTCGCGAGCCGCCGCATCGATGAGTTGGCTGCGACGCACGGTCGCACGGTCATCTGGCGCCCGGTTCTGCTCGGCGCGATCTTCAAAGTGACGGGAATGAAACCGAACCTGGAGCAGCCGTTGCGCGGCGAATATCTGGTCCACGACGTGGGCCGGATCGCCCGGCTGACCAAGGCGCCCTTCACCTATCCCGACTCGGCGCCCGCCAACAGCGTCGCGGCGGCGCGCGCCTTCTATTGGCTGACCGACGAGCATCCGGAACAGGCGAAGCTGCTGGCCCGCACGATCTACCACGCCCACTGGGGCGAAGGCCGGGACATCGGTTCCGCCGACACGGTGGTGGAGATCGCCGGCGGCCTCGGCCTGGACCGCGCGGCGGTGGCCGCCGCCTTGCAGGACCAGGACGTCAAGGACCGTCTGCGCGCCGAGAACGAGGCGGCCGTCGACCGCGGCGTCTTCGGCTCCCCCTTCTTCATCGTGGATGACGAGCCCTTCTGGGGGTGGGACCGGATGGACATGCTGGACCGCTGGCTGGCGACCGGCGGCTGGTAACCGCGCAGAGCCTGCCAGGCGCCTGTCGGGAACCTTGGCGTGGCGGAACCTCCGCGTGGCGGGGCCTGTCGTAATGGCGGCAACCATTCGGGAGGAAGCCGCCATGGGCTATTGCGTCAACCGGGGCGAACCGGTCGCCGAGAGCATCCGGCGCATTGCGCTGGAACAGCTCGACAAGGCCGTCCGCTCGCTGGCCGAACCCGATAAGGGCCGCCACAAGGGCGTGCACGAGGCGCGCAAGGCCTGCAAGAAGCTGCGCGCCGTGCTGCGGCTGGCGCGCGGTGCGCTGGGCAACGGCACCTTCCGGCGGGAAAATCTTTTCATCCGCGACGCGCAGCGGGAGCTGTCGGCGGTGCGCGACACCGCGGCGATCATCGAAGCGCTCGACAAACTGACCGGCCATTTTGCGGGCCAACTGGACGAGAAGGCTTTCGCCCGCCTGCGCGCGATCCTCGTCGAACGCTGCCGCGCCATCGAGGCCGCGCAGATGGACAAGGCCGACATGCCGCTCCAGGTCGCCCGTCGCCTGGAGGAAGCGCGCGGGCGCTTCGCCGGCTGGCGGGTGGCGGGCAAGGGGCTGGACGCCCTGCGTCCCGGCCTGCTGCGTGTCTACAGCGACGGGTGCCGGTTGTACGCCGGCCTGGACGCGGGTTCCGACGCCCATGCCTGGCACGAATGGCGCAAGCAGGTGAAATACCTCTGGTACCACACGCGCATCCTGTGCCCCCTGTGGCCGGGTCCGCTGGACGCCCTGTCGGACGAGCTGGAACGGCTGAGCGACCTGCTGGGCCACGATCACGACCTCGTGGTGCTCTGCGACATGGCGGCGTCCGCCGATCTGGATGAGACGGCATCGGGGGCTTTGTCAGCCCTGGTGGACCGCCGCTGCCAGGAGCTTCGTCGCGAGGCCGCGCCCCTCGGCGCCCGCCTCTACGCGGAACGGCCCAAACTCTTCCTTCGCCGCGTCCAAACCTATTGGGACCTTTGGGACGAGGAGAGCGCGGCGGTGGAGGACAGCCGGATCAGGAAAGCCGCCGCCCATCGACCGGCGGCGTGACGGGGCTGCCCATGAACTTCGTCGCAGCCTGCCCTCATTCCGCGAAAATCCTGCCAAATCGAAGCTTTGTGGCGGTATAAGGAAAGGACCACCTTCGACCGCATCGTCGCATGGATCAGATCGTACCCGACCGCCGCCCAAGAGCCGCCGGACCGGCGCACGCGCAGCGCGCCATCTCGCACCGCTCCTGGGTCAGCGGCGCGGTGCTCACGGCATTGCTGCAGGGCATGATCGCCCTGTCGATCCGCTCCGTGTCGGGCGATCTGGCCTTCGTGCTGCTGGGGTCGGTCGGCCTGGTGGTCGGCGCTTTCCACTACCTGTTCCCGGGCAGCCAGTTCTTCAGCCTTGCGCTGGCGAACTTCATCGGCGTCTACGCCTGCGTGTTCGTCTTCTTTCTGGAAAGCAACTTCCACGACATCGCGCCCTTGACCCAGGCCGTGGCCTTCGTGATTCCGCTGGCTGCCTTCCTGGGCGGGGCGTGGTGGCGGGCCAGGGACATCCGCAGCATCGTCATGTCGCGCCGCCTGCGCGAAGGCGCCCATTTCGACCGCATCTTCCTGTGGATGGCTCCGGTCTGGGGCATCGGCGCGCTGACCTTCCTGCTTCCAGGCCGCGACATCCCGCCGGGGATCCTGGCCGTCATCTTCATCCTGTCGATGACGGCCATCGGCGGCATCGTCGCGCTCGTCGCCCGCGACATCGCCATTTTCCTGCTCGACGCCGGACTCCTGTTCGAAGGCTTCTTCCAGCAGGCGTCCCGTCTCGTGCTGCCGGCCTTCGCCTTCCTGACCTTCTATTCGCTCTGCATCATCATGTTCGGCGCGCTCTACACGATCATGGACCGCTTCATGGTCGAGCCGAACTTCATCGTGGAAGGCCTGCGCCGCGACCTGTCCTTTCCGGAGGGGCTGTACTTCTCGCTGGTCACCTTCGCCACGGTCGGCTACGGCGACATCCACCCGGTGACCGGCACCGCGCGCCTGGTGTGCGGCATCGAGATCGTGATGGGGGTGCTTCTGCTGCTGTTCGGCTTCAGCGCCATCATCGGCCACGCCAACCCGCGCGACCGCCGCGACCGGAACGACCCCCTATAGAGGGCAGGTCGTCCGGATACAGCGCACAGGTCGAATCGATCAGTCCAGCAGCGTATCCAGCCCGCGGCGCAGCCCCGGCTGCTCCCGCACGCGCCGCACGGCCAGCAAGGTCCCGGCCACATAGGGCGCGGCGCTCGATCCGGCGTCGTGGCGAATCGACAGCCGTTCATCCGGCGCGCCGAACAGCACCTCGCAGGACAGGATGAATCCCGGCAGGCGCAGGGCGTGCACCTGGGTGCTTCCCACCGTGGCGCCCCGCGCCTCGCGCGGGCCGATCAGCGTGTCGATGGGGCGGCTGGTCGCCTCCTGGCGCACGGCCGACAGCCGCTCGGCCAGTTCCCGCGCCGTGCCGCTCGGCACGTCCGGCTTCTTGGCGGAGGCGTAGTCGATCACCTCGACGTCCGGCACATGGCGCGCCGCCATCAGGGCGAAGCGCTGCATCAGCGCGGCGGTGATGGAATAGTTGCCGGCGGCGATCACTCCGACGCCCTTCGCCCGCGCGGCGCGGTCGATCTCGGCATAATCCTCACCGGTCATGCCGGAGGTGCCGACGACGACCGCACGCCCGGCCGCGACCGCGTCCAGCGTGTGCCCCTTCACCGCCGTCGGCGCGGTGTAGTCGATGACCACGTCGCTCGGAATGGCCAGGGCCTCCTCCAGAGTCGCGACGATGGTCACCCCCTGCACCCCGATGCCGGCGGCCTCGCCCGCATCCCTGCCGGCGGCCTGCCGCGCCATGGCGGCGGCAAGGCGGAGGTCCGGCGCCTCCGCGATGGCCTTCACCAGTTCCTTGCCGACCCATCCGGTGGCACCCAGCAGCGTCACGGAAAGCGTCATGGTCTCGTGTCTCCCGTCAGTCGGCGTCTTTGGTGTTGGTCTCGGAGCGGGGCAGCCGCAGCGCCCCGGTGCCGAGCGCGATGCCGAGCAGGACGCACATCAGCCCGGCGGCGTGAGCGAGGGTGAAGGCCTCGCCAAGGAAAAGGACGGCGGCCAGCACGCCGGCCGCAGGGATCAGGCCGGTGAACAGGCCGGCGCGGTTGGCGGGCACGTGCGCGATCCCGCGCATCCACAGCACCACCGCGATCAGGCCGCTGGCCAACCCCGAAACCACGAACAGCACCCACACCCAGGCGGGAACCAGCCCCGGCTCGAATCCATCCAGTGTGATGATGGCACCCGGAGCCATCATCACGGTCGACAGGGCGTTGGCAAGAAAGGTAAGCGTCAGCGGCGGCACTCGTCCGCCGAGTCGCCGCGCAAAGACACCATACAGCGCCCCCGACACCACCGCTCCGATCACCAGTGCGTTGCCGATCGCCGTGTCGTCCGGGCCGCCTCCGCCGCCCGGCCGCAGATTCAGCGCCGTCATGCCCAGCACAGCCAGCGCGATGGCTGCGATGCTTGCGGCCGACACCCGCTCGCGCAGGATCAGGGCCGCGCACAAGGCGGTCATTGCCGGGATGGTGCTGGTGATGATGCCGGCCGCAACCGCGCTGGTCTCGCGCAGGCCGTACAGCAGGAACAGATTGAACAGCACCATCCCGAACAGAGCCAGCAGGGTCAGGCTCGTCCAGTCCCGAACGCTCGCCGGCTGTGCGCCGCGCCCTTCCCGCAGGGCAAAGGGGGCCAGCAACAGGGCCACCATGGCGAAGCGCAGTTCGGCCGTCACCAGCGGAGGCACATACGCCACGATCACCTTGGAGGCCGGCACGGACAAGCCGACCAGGATCATGGACAGGGCGAGGTTCAGGGACGGCGTGCGCATGTCTCGCACTCTAGCAGCGCACCCCCACCCGGCCGGAAGCGTCATTTTCACGCAATGAATTTGCAAAGAATACGTGCCAGACTGCTGCCGCTTTTCGCGCAAAGAGGGACCGGGGTATGTCGGACACGATCCTTGGGATCACCAACTGGATGCATCTCTTCCGCTGGATCGTGAAATTGATCCGCGACGAATACGGCGTGGATGAGACGATTCTCACCCGCAACGCCCTGCTGGACGGCGGAATTGGTCTCGGTACGGAGCAATTGGAACAGGTGCTCGACCACATTGCGGAGACGTTCGACCTGACCTTTCCTGAAAACACCTTGCACGAGACCGTCCGGTTGGAAGACCTGTGCACCCTGACCGCTTGGCTCAAGGGACTGTTCAAGAAGCCCGACTTCGTGACGCCAGATTTTGAGGAACGATGCCGGGCCCTCAACAAGGTGCCGGCTTGACGGAGAGGTGATGCGGAGAATAGTGCCAGGTGGAATCGGTGTCGGTGCCCCCCATCTGGGGCAACGGAGCCATTTTCCCCATTGTTCCCGAGCCATCCATGCCTTTGCACCTGATCAAGCTTGCCGTTGGAATTCGTGACCTCGACCACATGGCCGAGGTGCAGGGGCGTCGTGCTTACACGGTAGACGGACGGTCGATCGTTCCCGTCTACACCCGCCGTGTTCCGAAGCGTGGCGAGGAAATTCTGGAAGGCGGTTCGATTTACTGGGTGGTGCGCGGCAACGTCGCTGCGCGCCAGCGTGTGCTTGCCATCAACACCGGCGTCGACGAGGAGGGGGAGAGCTACTGCACCCTCGGCATCGACGCGGAACTTGTTCCGACCGTGCCGACCGCGCATCGCCCTTTCCAAGGCTGGCGTTATCTCGAACCGCAGGTCGCTCCGAAGGACTTGGCCGACGCGGCGGGGCAGGGGGACGAACTGCCGGCCCATCTCGCCGCCGAATTGCGGGCACTCGGCTTGCTGTAGGGGCAAGCCACTCCGGCAGGCGGCTGACCCGCGGCAACGGCGCCAATCCGTAAAATTTCGTAACCCTGTCAAAAAAGCGCTTGCGTCGAGAAAGGGGGCGCGCCTATAACCCGGTCCACCGACGCGGTGGCCGCCCTTGAGGCGCCGACGCAGCGGTAAAAAGACGAAATTCTCGCCCTGGTGGCCCGCTCCTCAAGCAGGACTGGGCGCGGGGCATTGCGGTTCCGGTTCTCGGGCGCCGCGGGTTCTTTGACAAAGTGGATACCGTGTTGTGAGAAGGGATGCGCAGGCGGCGGTGTTGTTGCCGTTGATCGCGGGACCGGTTCTTCGGAAGGGGGATCGGCATCGCGGGTCGCTTGA
>JAEZPL010000635.1 GCA_023413605.1 Pseudomonadota bacterium | reverse complement strand
GCCGATGAGCCAGCAGGACAAGTCCAAGTTCCTGCAAACGCTCGATCAGGCCGTCCACGCGCTCAAGGCCGGTCGTCGGCCACGCTGGAAATAAAGCCGTCGCCGAGCGCCCGCGCCGCGCCGTGCGTGGCGATGCCCTGCCTGTCCAGCCGCAGCAGCAACGACGCGGCCAGTTCGGCCTGAGCCAGGGCCGGGGCGAACGGGTCGGTCCGATGATGGGGAGCGACGCCGAAGGCTGCGGCGAGGCGGTCCGGCGATGCTTCCTCCAGCGCCGGGTCCAGCGCCGCCGCGAGCCGGCCGAGGTCCAGTGCGGGCGGGCGTTCCGGGTCCGGCAGGCCGGCCAGCGCGCAGCCGCGCGCCAGTGCGTCCAGCGCCGCGTCCACCCCGATCCCCACGACCACGCAGCCGTGCAGCGCCTCGGCGATGACCGGCCAGGAGTCGCGGAAGGATCGCGCGCCTTCGACCATCGCGTCGGTCACACCGTGAACGGCCGTGGCCTCCTTCGGGATGGGCATGGCCGGATTGACGGGAAGGTCCAGGCACAGGGTACGGAACACGCGCGGACCGGCCAGCCGCACCGTCCCGACCGCGACGACCTGCCCTTCCTCCACCGCCGGCCCCGTCGTGGCAACCCACAGGCTGACCAGCGGAAGCGCCAACAACGGTTCCTCGTCGCCGAGATGCGGCGCCCGCGCCGCCGGACGCATCACCATCCGGTCGCCGGCCAGCAACGGCACATCGCCGGGGCCGCGCTTCGGGAAGACCAGCGCGATGCCGGCCTGGAGCCCGAGTTCCTTCACCCGCACCGCCTCTTCCGCCCCCTGGGCGCGGCGCAGCACGGCGGAGACCAGTTGCCCGCTCTCCCGCGCGCGCTCGATGGCGCGGAACAGTTCCGGCCGGGACAGGTGGTCATAGATGTCGGCGCCGGCCTCGGCGCCCAACAAGGCGGAAGCGGCGGCGTTCAGCACGTCGATCCGGCCCAGGTCGTCGATGACGACCACCGGTTCCTCCAGCGCCGCGACGACCCCGGCGAGCCGATCCGCGGAACGGCCGGCGGGGCCGCTCCGGTCATGGCGAAACGCCTCCGCCATGGCCTTGGCGATCTGCCCGGCCTCGTCGTCGCGGGCATCGGTGCCGAGCGCCGCCCGCCCGCGGGCGGTCGACAGGTCGTCCCGCAAGCGGCCGAGGTCTCGGAAATGCCGGTTGAGCCGCGTGAAGGCGACCCACAGCGCCAGCACGCCCAGGCCGACCGCGGCCATGTCCGTGTAGTAGGCCTTGCGGTCATCGCCGGCCAGCCGGCCGATCTCCACCCCCAGATAGGCGAGCGCCATTCCCGCCATCGCGAACCCCAGCACCGCCCCACGCCACGCACCGCCCGCCATCGGGCCATCTCCTCACGCTGGAACCGGCGGGAAATGTACCGCTCCGGACGGGCGACGGAAAGGGAGCGGGCAGGCAATCCCGCTTCGCGCCCGCTCCATCCGTGCGTCAATTCACCGCGAAGCAGTAGAACAGCCCCGCCCCGCCGGTGCTGCGCAGGGCGTCCTGGCTGCATCCACCGCGCGACAGGTGGGAGGAATTCCAGGACTTGGCCGGGGGATCGTCGCTCAACCCGATGCGGTCGCTGTGGCCGAGCATCGCCGCTCCCTCGGTAGCGCTGCGGGTCCAGTTGCCGCAGGTGCGGTCCTCGGCGACGATGAAGGCCGTGCCGTCCGGCTGGGTGCCGGTCAGGATGTCGTGCATGTTCGGGGTGTCGCCGCGCCCGTTGACGATCTCGCCCTTCTCGGTCAGGGCGGTCTGCTTGGTCAGGTTGTTGGCGCCGTGCAGTTCCTCGACGTTGCGGGCGACGACCTGCCCCTTGGCGTTCCGCCACGGGCCGGGGCCGATGCGCTCGCGGGCGTTGATGGCGCGCTGGCCGGCCGCCGCCTGGGTGCTGAGATAGGCCCTCCATGTGTGGTTCCCGGCACCGGCCGCCTGGGCCAACTGCTGGCAATGGGCGTCCGCGCCCCCCAGCCCGCCGAGGTTGGCGCCCTTGCCCAGCCCCGTGCTGGTCACGAAGAAGGTCATGGCGTCGCCCCCTCCCGCCTGCTGCGCCCGGGCGTCCGTCGCGTTGGACATGACAAGGGCCAAGGCCAGCGGCAGGATCGTCGAGGCCAGCAGCGTCACACGCGTCTGTCGAATCATGGGCGTCCTCCCTCCCGTCGTTCGGTTCTTACCGGAGGCTTGACGCCGCAGGGGGCCGGTTTATTCCCCCGGCTTGTTCACCGGGTTCATTCCGATCGCCCCCGTCTTCGGACCCATTGGCCGGCCGAAAAGGTCGCCACAACGACGGTGCGTGCGCTGGCGGCAACCATGGCGGGTACGACCAACACACACACGCTCACTCCGCTTCGCATTTATTTTGAATTTCGAAACATTTTATTCCCAATTCCGCGGCGATATCTGGCTAACTCGAAAGAGTAATGCAAGAATATACCGGCCTTATTTCTTTCTGCGCTCCTATGCGCCAAGGGGAAAACCATAGATGGGCCAATTGTTAATCTCTCTTTAAACACTCTACTGCAGATTTCCGGCTCATTCTCCTTCACATCCACTTGGAGACTGGCGATGGTGAGGGTGTACCACCCCTACTCGCTCCGGCAGCAAGACGAGCACCGCGCAAGCCGGAAGGCTGTGCTGGCGCTGATATTCGCTCTTGCCGTGCCGATCACTGTGGGGGCCGGCTACACTCTGGATACCGTGCGCGGCTATGCCGTGCAGGCCCGCCTGTCGCACGCCGTCGACGCGGCGGCCCTGGCTGGCGGACGCGTGATGTTCGACGACCAGCGCGACGGCCATGTCCGCACCTTCTTCGAAACCATGTTTCCCAACGGCTTCCTGGGCGCCCACACCGGCCCATTGGCGATCGCCGACGATCCACGCGCGGGCACGCTGACGGTCAGCGCGCACGCGACCATGAAGACCCTGTTCACCCGCCTGCTGGGCGGCAGCGACCTGAAGGTGGAGGCGCAGTCCATCGTCCGCCTGAGCGGCGGCCACGGCAGGAAGGCCCCCTGATCCCAGGCCCCCGCTGCTCCAAATTCCCGGATCTCAAGATGTCTGATCCGAACCGGGCCGGTCACCGCCTTGCGCACCAGCCTGCGGTGAGCGCGATCAGTCGGCCGCGACCGACGCCGGTGATGTTTCCGGAATCATCCCCGGGCTCATCCAGGCGCGCTCCAGGCTCGGCTGCCCGAAGCGATGCCCCTGGAGCAGCCGCACGCCCTCGCCGCGCAGGATGTCGGCCTGCCAGTCGTCCTCGACGCATTCCGCCACGGTGGTCAGGCCGAAGCCGTTGGCCAGCCCGACCAGCGTGCGGATGAACAGCAGCGCGTCCGGCGCGTCCTTCATCTCGCGGACGAACGACCCGTCGATCTTCACGATGTCCACCGGCAGCGCCTTCAGATGCCGGTAGGACAGATAGCCCGCCCCGAAGTCGTCCAGCGCCGTCCGGCAGCCCAGCGCCCGCACGGAGGCGAGGAAGGCGGAGGTCTCCTCCAGGTCCGCGATGGCCGCGGTTTCCGTCACCTCGACGATCAGCCGCCGGGCGAGGTCCGGCCGTCCGCCGAGCCGCCTTTCCAAAGCGGCCAGCCAGCTGCGGTCCGCCGTGGTCGTGGCCGACAGATTGACCGAAAGCGTCACGGCCGGATGCCGTTCCAGTTCCCGCACGGCGAGTTCCAGCGTGTGATGGTCCAGGCGCCGGGCCATGCCCAGCCGCTCCACCGCCTCCATGAAACAGCCGGCGGGCACCGGTTCCCCGTCCGCGCGGATCAGCCGCAGCAGGCATTCGTGAAAGGCGACGTCCGCCGGCCCGTCCGCGCCGACCACCGGCTGAAAGGCGAAACACAGCGCATCCGCCTGCAACGCCGCCTTGACCGTCTGCCCCACGGCCAGCGCGTTGCGCAGCCCGTTCCGGTGCCGGCTGGTCACGCCGTGCGGCCAGAATCCGTCGCCGCCCTGCCGCTTGGCCTCCAGCAGCGCCGTCTCGGCGCGCGTCATCACATGGTCCAGCCCATCGGCACCCTCGCCGGCCGGTGCGCCGCCCATTACCACGCCACCGATCGACACGGTCACCAGTATCGGCCCGGCGGGGGTCTCCACCGGCTCGTCCCGCACGGCCCGCATCAGGGCCTCGGCGGCCTGGCCCATGTCGTCGTCGGGGCAGCGGGGCAGCACGACCCCGAAGATGTCGCCGCCGGCCCGCCCCACCGTGTCGCCGGAGCGCAGCGCGCGCTGAAGCCGGCAGGCCACCTCGCGCACCACGGCGTCGGCGGCCGCGTGGCCCATGGCATCGTTGACGAGGCCCAGCTTGTCGATGCCGACCGCGAGGTAGAGGGCGCCGCGCTCCACGCCGGCCCCTCCCCCCGTGCAGGTGGCGGCCAGCGCCTCGCGCAGCCGGTGGCGGTTGGCGAGCCCGGTCAGCGGATCGACATGGGCCTGGTGCTCCAGTTCGACCTCGTAAGCCTTGTGGCGGTCGATCACGCGCAGGATTCCGCGCAGACACACCGGCATGCCGTCGGCGTCGCGCTCCACCCGGCCGCGGTCGTGCACCCAATGCACGCTCCCGTCGGCAAGGCGCAGCCGATAGTCACAGTCGAAGGAGCTGCCGGCTTCGATGTGCTGCGACAATGCGACGCGACGGCGCGGGAGGTCTTCCGCTTCGATCCGGGCGCGCAGCCCCTCGCCGGTGGCGATCTCCGACGCCGGCCCCAGCAGTGCCACGGCACTGCCCGCCCAGGACACCGAATCGCTGGCGATGTCCCAGGCGTAAGCCACGTCGCCGGCCGCATCGAGCGCCGCAGAGATCACTGTTGCGATCGTTGGATGTTCGCCGGAAGCAAGGCCGTCTATAGGCACGTTCCCGATGTCGATGCCCACGCCAATGCCCATCCCGATGCCCATGCCGATGCGCCGTCCGTTCATCGGGGTTCCGCCGTTCCGTCGGGCCATGCCGCCCTGCACCTCCCGCCGGCCTTCACGCCAACAGTAACGTGCTCAAACAGTATGCACGTACCCGAAAGATCGGACAACCGCGGCGCATTTGCCCCAAAATTTTTTTAAGGGATCGCGAACCCTTCCGCTGGTAAGATGCAGGTTCGAGTCCCCCGCAATTCGTGACCTCCGACCATTCCCGTGTCCAGCATCCCAGCCCTTCCTTCGCTGTCGAACGCCCAGGCCACTTCAGGCCTGAGCCGGATTCGGCAGATGCTGGCCAGCGATGCGGCGGCCATCCAGCCGATCCGGCGCATTCCCGGCGAGCAGGAGCGCCAGCGCTCCGCCGACGTGCGGGAGGCGGAGGACGCGCTCAAGAATGGGAAGCGGGCGGAACTGGACGGGGCCGGCGGAAGCCGCACGCGGCGGTCCGGCTCATCCGGCGGTTTCGCGCTCAACAGCGACGACGGCGAAGGGCCGGTCGCACCGGGGCCGGTGCCGCTGACGGCCACCCCCAACGCCGGCTTCGTCGCCCAGAGCATCCACCAGGACGCGATGGGCAGCGGACTGCACATCGAGCCCTGGCCGGAAGCCATTCAGGCCTATGAAAAGGCCGCCACAGCCGCGGCCTTCGTCACGCGACCGGGCACGATATCGGGCGGAGCGGCGGTGTAACACCCCGCCCCATACCGCGCGCCGGCCTCTGTTTCTGATCAGTCGTCATCGCCCTTGTAGAGCTGTTCCTGCTGGTAGGCGGTCAGGCCGATGCGCTGGATCAGCTCAAGCTGGGTTTCCAGCCAGTCGATGTGCTCTTCCGTGTCGTCCAGGATTTCGCGCAGGATTTCCCGGCTCTGGTAGTCGCGCACGGTCTCGCAGTCGGCGATCGCTTCCTGGAGGTTGCCGCGGTTGTGGCTTTCGATGCCGAGATCGGCCGTGAACATCTCCGGCAGATCTTCGCCGATCTTCAACTTGTGCAGGTCCTGAAGGTTGGGCAGCCCCTCCAGGAACAGGATCCGTTCGATGAGCTTGTCGGCGTGCTTCATCTCGCCGATCGACTCTTCGTAGACCTTGTGGGCGATCCGCTTCAGGCCCCAGTTCTTCAGCATGCGGGCGTGCAGATAGTACTGGTTGATCGCCGTCAGCTCGTTCGTCAGAATCGTATTGAGGTGACGGATAACCTTCGGATCACCTTTCATATTCCCCTCCGTGTTGTATCGCCGCGCGGGCGCGGACCCGGCACCGTTCTCCGTGATGGAAGCCAGGGAGTGTAAGCACTACGGGCCGGACGGCAAACCTCTTTGCTGAATCGCTTCAACTTTCATAAGAACCGCTCCCATCCATCCGGATTAGGAGCGCTCGCCGCGCACGGCGTCGGCGAGGCCGCGCAACCCCTCGTCGCCGGACATCGCCTCGACCGGCACGCCCAGGCGGCGGCGCCAATTGGGGTGCTGGTCCACGGTGCCGGGCAGGTTCGGCTGTTCGGCCTCGCCCAGCGCGTCCTCGATCTGCACCATGGCGATTCGGCCGGGTGAACGGGACAGGTAGCGGTGCACCGCCTCCATCAACTCGCGCGAGAAGGGTTGGGAACCCTCGTCGGTCGGGTAGCTGCCGGGCTTCAGCCCCTCGCGCGACAGCGCCTGGAGCAGGCGCCAGCGGTCCACGCCACGGTCCCACGCGTCCTTGTCGCGCGCACCCTGGTCGGGGTAGAGGTCCAGGCGCTGGCGCCACTCCAGGTCGCGGTTCGTCCAGAAGCCCTTGAAGGTGGCAAGGTCGTGGGTCGTCACCGTGACCATCGCCTCGGCCGGATATTCCCGCGGCGCCTTGAAGCCGCCGTCCGGGCCGCGCTCGAAATACAGCACGCGGTAGCTCAGGATGCCGGCACGCTCCATCGCCGGGCGGAATCCCTCGGGGACGGTGCCCAGATCCTCGCCGATGACGATGCAGTGGTTGCGGCGGCTTTCCAGCGCGATGATCCGCAGCAGGTCCTGCATCGGGTACTCGACATAGGCGCCGTCGCTGCCGTCCGCCGGGATCCAGAACAGGTGCTGCAGCGCCATCACATGGTCGATGCGCAGCGCGCCGGCGTGCCGCATGTTGGCGCGCAGCATGGCGACGAAGCTGCCGTAGGCCGATTCCCGCAAGCCCACCGGCGACAGCGGCGCCAACCCCCAGTTCTGTCCCTTCAGGTTGAACTGGTCGGGCGGCGCGCCGACATTGGCGCCCTGCACGAGGCTGCGCGGGTCGGCCCAGGCCGCCGCCCCGCCGGGGTGAGCCGCCACCGCGAGGTCGCGGTAGAAGCCGATGGACAGCCCGGCCTTGCGCCCGCGTTCCGCCGCCTCGCCCAGCTGGCGGTCGGCCTCCCATTGCAGGTATTCGAAGAAGTCCACCCGGTCGGCATGCTCCGCGACGAAGGCCTGCACCTCCGGGCTGTTCGGGTCCTGGAAGGCCGGCGGCCAGTTCCGCCACATCCACAGGCTCGGATCCCGGCGGTAGAAATGCTCGTGCAGCGCCTCGAAGACGGCGTGGCGGCGCAGCGGCTCCCCCATCTCGCGGCGGAAGGCGTCGAAGGCCAGACGGCGCGGGTCGCGTTCGTCCAGCGCGCGGAAGGTGGCGTGCAGCGTTTCCAGCACCGGCAGCTTCAGCGCCGACACGGCGGGATAGTCCACCAGCTCCGCCGCGCGGACCGCGGCAAGGCGGCTGCGGAACTCCTCCGACGCGATCCGGGCCTGCGCGCCCGGCGTGGCGGCCAGTTCCGGCACGCGCTCCACATCGATGTAGAGGATGTTCAGGAAGCTGCGGCTGCTCGGCGAATAGGGGCCGATGTGGTTCGGGTCGGCCGGGAACAGCGCGTGCAGCGGGTTCAGCCCGACCAGCCCGGCCCCCAGCCCCGCCGCAACCTCGGCGAAGCGGCCGAGGTCGTCGAAGTCGCCGACGCCCCAGTCGTCGGCGCTTTTCAGCGCGTAGAGTTGCAGGCCGATGCCCCAGGTCCGGCCGCCGGGCACCACCTCCTCCACCGTCAGGCAGCGTTCCGGCGCCACGATCAGCGTGGTGCTGCCCTCCAGCGCGCCGCCGATGCCCTTGGGCCGGATCTCCACCGACAGGCGGTGATAGCCGAGCGGCAGGCGCGACGGCAGCCGCGTGGACACGGTGCGCCGTTCGAAGGCCACGCCGTCCAGCACCGACCGTTCCGCCACCGGCAGGCTGCCCACCGTCAGCGACGCGCGATGGCTGACGCCCGTCTCTTCCGTCAGGGTCCAGAACAGGTCGGCGTCATCCAGCCCGACCGGAACGGCGAGCGTCAGCGACAGCGGAGCCTGCTCGTCCAGCACGACGACCGGCGGCAGCAGGGTCCGCCACGCCCGCTCCTCCACCGCGCGCAGGCTCGCCTCCACCTCCGCCTCGGTACCGGCGGGCAGGCCCATGGCGCCGACCAGCGCCCGTTTCGTCGCGTCGGATGTCTCCCGCCGGTTGCCCCAGATGTCGTGGTAGAAGGGCTCGATGCCGACCAATTCGGCAAGCCGGTCGAGAGCGCTCATGCTCGGTCCCCGCGGGTTGAATCCAGGTGTGACGGACGATCGAAATTCCGGCGCGAGCATTGCGCGTCGGCTCTCTTCCGTCCAGCCCCGAACATTCGAATTTTCGTATCCGCCGCAATGCTTTCACGCTCGACGCCGGGGCACGGTGACAACACGCCGCAACCGCAGATGATCCGGGCGCTATTCCCCCACCGCCTCTTTCGGCGTGTCGCCCGCCCCCGGGGCGGCCGGAACGGCCAGCGCCGCCCGCGCCGCGTCCTGCTTGGCCTGCGCCATCTGCTCCAGCCGCGAGCGGTAGCCGGCAACGGCGGCAGACACTTCGCCGGTCATGGCCTCCAAGGGGCGGTTGCGGTCGACGGACCGCATCAGGTCGCGGGCAAGGCTGCGGGCGCGCTCCACCTCCGCCGCCGCGATGGCTTGGGAGCCGGCCTGCGCGCACAACCGCTCGGCCAGAGCCTTCAGCGACTTGGCCGCGGCGTCCGCCGGGCCGGGTTCGCTGCCGTCGTCCAGGCGGCGGAGCAGATCGTCCAGGAAGGCGGGCACGCGGCCCAGATGGTCCAGCGCCATGCGCTCCGCCGGTCTTGCGGCCAGTCCGGGGGCCGCGAACTCGACCAGGAAGGCGACCTGGACGCTGGTGCGCAGCAGCTTCTGTTCATGGACGAAGTGGTTGGCCTCGGCCATCAGCTGGCGGGCGTTGATGTGCGCCCAACGGTTGGTGGCCTTCAGGCGCAGCGTGTTCGGCGCGTCCAGCAGCGGCACCAGCGCGCCTTCGCGCGGCGACTTGCGGCGGTCGGGTCCGGTGTAGTCCGCCGTCACCACGAACTTCTTCCGCGCCTCGATCAGGGTGGTCAGGCGATCCTGCACCTGCTTGGGCGAGACGGGCTTCACCAGCAGGTCGTCGGCCCCGGCGTTGGTGACGCGCATCAGCAGCAGCGGAGTCGGTTGCCACGTGGTGGCGACGATGCAGGCGTAGGGGTTGCGGGTGTCCGGCTCGTTCCGCAGGCTGCGGATCAGGCGCAGGACCTCCGCCTCGTCACCGTCGGCGTCCAGCAGGATCAGGTCGGGCGTGGCGCTGCGCAGCGCCTCCGTTGCGTCGCGGGCCGAGCTGTAGGCCTCCACGCGCTTCAGCCCCAGGCGCGACAGCACCTCGCGCAACACGCGCAGGGTGTTGTGCTGGGTATCGATGATGGCGACATCGACCAGGGAAAAGTCGTGGTCGGGCATGGCCGATTCCGGAGAACGTGCAATCCGGCCACGACCTTAGCACATGCGGAGAAAGCCGCTTATTGACTCTTGTCAACGCGCGGGCGATTCAACCTGCACGAAAACCAGCGCCGTGCGGCCATCGACCGGGATCGAACGCCCGGCCAACTGCATCCGCTCGTCCCCCGCCCCGTCCGGCACGCGGGTGTCGAGCACGCAGCGCCAACCGCGTGCGTGCGGCACCTCCGGCAGGGTGACGGTCACGGCCTCCGTGTGCGCGTTCAGCACGATCAGCAGCACGCCGTCGTCCTGCGGCGCCCCGTCCACCCCGGTGTAGGACCCGGCATGGCCGTTCAGCAGCAGCGCGATGCAGCGCGCGTGCGTGTTGCGCCAGTGCTCCGCCGTCTTTTCCACCCCGTGGGGCGTGTACCAGACGATGTCCTTCAGCCCCTCCGCCGAGGTCTTGCGCCCGTGCAGGAACACCGGCCGGCGCAGCACCGGGTGCGCCTTGCGCAGCGCGATCAGCCGCTTGACGAAGGCCAGCATTGCGGCCCCATCGGTCGGCCCCTTGGCGTATTGGTGCGACCAGTCCAGCCAGGAGATTTCGTTGTCCTGGCAGTAAGCGTTGTTGTTGCCCTTCTGGCTGTGACCGATCTCGTCGCCGGCCAGCATCATCGGCGTGCCCTGCGACAGGAACAGCGTCGCCAGCAGGTTGCGCTGCTGCTTGGCGCGGGCTTCCTTGATGGCGGGGTCGTTCGTCTCCCCCTCCACCCCATGGTTCCAGGAATGGTTGGCGGAGTGGCCGTCGCGGTTGTCCTCGCCGTTGGCCCAGTTGTGCTTCTCGTTGTAGGAGACGAGGTCGTGCAGGGTGAAGCCGTCGTGGGCGGTGACGAAGTTCACGCTGGCCCAGGGCCGCCGCCCGCGCTTCTCGAACAGGTCGGAGGAACCGGCGATTCGCCCGGCCAGTTCCGGCAGCATGCCCTCGTCGCCGCGCCAGTAACGGCGCACCGTGTCGCGGTAGCGGTCGTTCCACTCCGCCCAGCCCGGCGGGAAGTTGCCGACCTGATAGCCGCCGGGGCCGACGTCCCAGGGCTCCGCGATCAGCTTCACGTCGGCCAGGACCGGGTCCTGCCGCACGGCGTCCAGGAAACCCGAACCGGGATCGAACCCATAGCTCTCCCGCGCCAGCACGGTGGCGAGATCGAATCGGAACCCGTCCACGTGCATCTCGGTCACCCAGTAGCGCAGGCTGTCCATGACCATCTGCAAGACGCGCGGGTTGCTGACGTTCAGCGTGTTCCCGGTGCCGGTGTCGTTGATGTAGAAGCGCGGGTTGTCCGGCAGCAACCGGTAGTAGCTGAGATTGTCGATGCCCTTGAAGGACAGCGTTGGGCCCAGATGGTTGCCCTCGCCCGTGTGGTTGTAGACCACGTCCATGATGACCTCGATCCCCGCCTCGTGCAGGCGGGCGACCATGGTCTTGAACTCCGACAGGACGCCGGTGGTCATGTAGCGCGGCTCGGGCGCGAAGAAGCCGATGCTGTTGTAGCCCCAGTAGTTCCGCAGGCCCTGCGCCACCAGATGCCGGTCGTCGGCGAAGGCCTGGACGGGCAGGAACTCCACCGACGTGATGCCCAGCGCCTTCAGGTAATCGATGATCGCGTGGGTGGACATGCCCGCGAAGGTGCCGCGCAGCGGGGCCGGCACTTCCGGATGGCGCATGGTGAAGCCGCCGACGTGCGTCTCGTAGATGACCGTGTCCGCCCAGGGCACCATCGGGTGCCGGTCATTCCCCCAGGTGAAGGCCCGGTCCACCACCCGGCATTTCGGCATGCCCCGCGCGTTGTCGCGC
>JAEZPL010000630.1 GCA_023413605.1 Pseudomonadota bacterium | reverse complement strand
GGCAAAAACTGCCGCTCCCCGCGCAGAATTTTCCCCCGCCCGCACCGCCGCCCATCCGCAACCCCTTGATTTGCAACGCAGGGCGGTGGCCCGCTTTGTGCACCGCTCCGGAAAAGCGCCCCCATGGGCGCCTGCCGGAGGGGGAAAAACAATGTCTGGTCTGGGCAACATCGGCAGCATGGCGCAGAGCATCCAGGCGTCCATCGACGCCGCGATGAAGCGCGTGCAGGAGCAGGCCAAGAACGCCAAGGACGAAAAGCCCACCGGCAAGGTCCAGGAATACGAACAGAACGTCCGCAAGTCGTCCCTGAACGCCGCCCCCTTCGCCACCAACATCGGCACGCTGGTGAAGGACACCAGCCGTCTGAACGTCTTCAGCTCGCTGGCGGCGAACGATCCGGCGGACTTCTACAAGTTCAGCGTGACCGCCAAGGGCGAGGTGTCGCTGGGCCGCGTCGGCGACGCCGACGTGCGCATCCAGCTGATGGACAAGCAGGGCAAGATCGTCGCCGACAGCAACGCGGAGTCCGGCGCGGCCTACGACGCCTACAAGAACCTGGAAAAGGGTTCCTTCTCGCTCGACAAGGGCGACTACACGCTGCGCATCAGCCGCGACAAGGGCGCGTCGGCGACGGACGAGAAGAACTACGGCGTCCAGCTGCGCATGGGCGACTACAGCAAGGACTACGACACCATCGCCAAGCAGCCGGCCAAGGGCGACAACCCGTTCCAGGCCACGCCGCAGCTTCAGCGCCTGTCCGCCCTGCTGACGGGCAGCAGCAGTTCGTCATCCTCCGGCGCACTGGGCATCCTGAACGGCGGAAGCAGCTACAGCGGGCGCGGCTCATTGCTGAACGGTTTGTTCTAAGTCGCAGTTGCTTTACGCCACATTGTTGCGTTAAGGCTGCCGCATGACGACCGATACGATCCTGGCCCCCTCCGCCGAAGTCCGCCGCGCGACCGCGATCGGCGGCACCGCCATCCTGATGTGGTCCACGCTGGCGCTGCTGACCGCACTGTCCGGCACGATCCCGCCGTTCCAGCTGGTGGCGATGGCCTTCGCGGTGGCCTTCCTGGTCGGCACGGCGGCCAGCGCCGCGCGCGGCAAGGACGTGATCGGCGTGCTGCGCCAGCCCTGGCCGGTCTGGCTGCTGGGGATTTCCGGGCTGTTCGGCTATCACTTCTTCTACTTCCTGGCCTTCCGCCTGGCCCCGAACGCGGCGGTCGAGGTCAACCTGCTGAACTACCTGTGGCCGCTGCTGATCGTGCTGTTCTCCGCCCTGCTGCCGGGCGAAGGGCTGAAGCGCGGGCATGTGCTGGGCGCGCTGTGCGGGCTGGCCGGAACGGTGCTGATCGTGACGGGGCGCGGGCGCGGCGTGTCGCTGGAGGCCGGGGCGCTGCCGGGCTACCTGTCGGCGCTGGCCTGCGCGGTCACCTGGGCCGGCTATTCGGTGCTGTCGCGCCGCTTCGGCGACGTCCCGACCGAGGCGGTCGGCGGCTTCTGCCTCGCCACCGCGATCCTCGCCGCCCTCTGCCACCTGTTGTTCGAGACGACGGTGGTGCCGTCCGGCGCCGAGTGGCTGGCCGTGCTGGGGCTCGGCATCGGGCCGGTCGGGGCCGCCTTCTTCGTGTGGGACCACGGGGTGAAGCGCGGCGACATCCGGACGCTGGGCGTTCTGTCCTACGCCACGCCGCTGGCCTCCACCCTGCTGCTGATCCTGTTCGGGCTGGCGTCGGGCGGCTGGACCGTGTGGGCGGCCTGCGCGCTGATCATGGGCGGCGCCGTCCTGGCCAGCCGCGACGTTCTGCGCGGGTGAATTGAGGCTGTCTCTTCTGTCTGTGAACGCGATTTCATAAGCGTTTCATGCGGCACGGTGATATTCGGCAAGCCCGGTTCCATTCCTGCCGAGGCCCGCCCCGATGAGCCGCCGCATTGCCACAGTCTCCAGCTTTCTGAAGGACGTCTGGACTCTGACGCGCCCCTACTGGTCGTCGGAGGAGCGCTGGGCCGCGCGCGGGCTGTTGGCGGTCATCATTGCGCTGAACCTGGGCGTGGTCTTCATCACCGTCTGGCTGACCGAAATCAACGGCGCCATCTTCAACGCCCTTCAGGAGAAGGACCAGGACGCCTTCGTCCAGCAGCTTCTGCTGTTCGGCGGGCTGGCGCTGGCCTACATCGCGGTGGCGGTGTACCGGCTGTACCTGAACCAGATGCTGCAAATCCGCTGGCGCCGCTGGCTGACGGAGCGGTATCTCGGCGAATGGATGGCCGGCCAGACCTATTACCGGCTTCAGTTCGCCGGGACCGCGACCGACAACCCCGACCAGCGCATCGCCGAGGATCTGCGCGGCTTCGTCCAGCTGACGCTCAGCCTGACGCTGGGCTTCATGACGAACCTCGTCACGCTGGTGTCCTTCCTGGCGATGCTGTGGACCCTGTCGGGCGAGCTGACCGTCCCGCTGTTCGGGACGGAGATCACCATTCCCGGCTACATGGTCTGGGTGGCGCTGCTCTACGCGGCGGTGGGCACGTGGCTGACCCACAGGATCGGCCGGCCGCTGGCCCGGCTGAACTTCGACCAGCAGCGGTACGAGGCGGACTTCCGCTTCGCGCTGGTCCGCCTGCGCGAGAACGCGGAGAGCATCGCCCTGCACGGCGGCGAGGCGCAGGAGCAGCGCGGCTTCGCCCGGCGCTTCGCCAGCGTGGTGGACAACTGGTGGTCCATCATGCGCACGCAGAAGAGGCTGGTGTGGTTCACCTCCGGCTATGGGCAGGTGGCGATCAT
This sequence comes from Pseudomonadota bacterium, assembly GCA_023413605.1. Classification (GTDB taxonomy): domain Bacteria; phylum Pseudomonadota; class Alphaproteobacteria; order Azospirillales; family Azospirillaceae; genus Azospirillum. The sequence goes on along the minus strand of JAEZPL010000630.1, from coordinate 7,642 downwards.
CTTCCCGCTGCTGGTCGCCGCCCCGCGCTATTTCTCCGGCGCCGTCCAGCTCGGCGCGCTGATGCAGACCTCCCAGGCGTTCGAGCAGGTGCAGAGCGCCCTGTCCTGGTTCATCGACGCCTATGTCAGCCTGACCGAGTGGCACGCCACCACCACCCGCCTGATCGGGTTCCATCAGGCCATGCAGGAGATCCGGCAGGCGGACCGCGAGGCCCCGCGGATCGACCGCGCCGCCGGCCCGGACGCCGCCCTCCACGTGGACGGCGTGGCGCTGGCCCTGCCGCGGCAGGACGCGCCGCTGCTGCGCGCCGACCTGACCGTGCAGCCGGGCGAGCGGGTTCTGGTGACGGGCGCCTCCGGCTCCGGCAAGAGCACGCTGTTCCGCGCCGTCGCCGGCATCTGGCCCTTCGGACAGGGCCGCGTCGGCCTGCCGAAGGGCGTCCAGGCGATGTTTCTGCCGCAGAAGCCCTACATGCCCATCGGCACCTTGCGCACCGCCGTCACCTATCCTTCCGCCGCGAACGCCTTCGACGACGCGGCGGTGGCCGAGGCGCTGGAGGCCGTCGGCCTGCCCGCCTTCGCCGACCGCCTGGACGAGGAGGACCACTGGTCCCAGCGCCTGTCCGGCGGCGAGCAGCAGCGCATCGCCTTCGCCCGCGCCCTTCTGCACAAGCCCGACTGGCTGTTCCTGGACGAGGCGACCTCCGCCTGCGACCCGGAGACGGAGACGCGCCTCTACACCCTGCTGAAGGACCGCCTGCCCGGCACCACGGTGCTGAGCATCGGCCACCGCACCAGCCTGACCGCGTTCCACGACCGCCGCGTGGAGGTCCGGAAGGGCGAGGATGGAGTCGGGATGCTGCGGGCGGTGGAGGCGGTGGCGGGGTGACCAAACAACCCTCTCCCAGCGGGGCTGGGTAGAGGAAGGATCGCATCACCCCGGCTCCCACCCCTCCGGGGCCATCTCGAACCCGGCGAACTCGAAGGCGGGCGACACCGTGCAGCCCACCAGCACCCAGCCCTCCAGCGGGCGGGCGGCCTGCCAGGCGTGGGCGGGGACGACACCCTGCGGGCCCTGGCCGGCCAGCAGATCCATGCCGAGGATCAGGCGGTCCACCGACCGCCCGTCCTCGGAGATGGAAAGTTCCAGCGGGCCGCCGGCGTGCCAGTGCCACATCTCGACCGCATCCACCCTATGCCAGTGCGAGCGTTCGCCCGCCCGCAGCAGGAAATAGATGCCGGTCTTCACCCCGCGCCCGCCGCCCGGCGGGGCGTCCCGATAGGTTTCCACATAGTGGCCGCCTTCCGGGTGGGGCTGCATGCCCAGCAGGTCGATGATGCGGTCCGGGGTCAGTGGCTCGCTCATGGACAGCCCCCTTACGCCGGGGGCGGGGCGGTGCGGCGGAAGCTGTCGCGGTCGGACATGGCCGTGAACCAGCCGGCCAGCGCCGGGCGGCCTTCCCGCCAATCCTCGTGGCCGAAGCGGAAGTCCAGGTACCCCAGCGCCGACAGGATGGACAGCGTGCCGATGGTCAGCGTGTCGCCCAGCCCGGCCACGGCTTCCGCCTCCAGCACGTCCAGCGCGCGGGCGACGGCGCGGCGCTGGCGCTCCATCCAGTCGGGCGACTTCTCGCCATCGGGACGGTTGCCTTCCAGGCGGCGCAGGATGGCGGCGTCGCAGATGCCGTCGGCCAGCGCCTGCTGCCGCAGCGCGGTCCAGCGCGCCGGGCCGGGCGGCGGGAACAGGCGCTGGCCGTCGTGCAGGGTGTCCAGATACTCGGCGATGACCGGGCTGTCGTAGAGCGTGGCCCCGTCGTCCAGGATCAGCGCCGGCACCTTGCCCAGCGGGTTGTCCTGTGGCAGGTCGGTGTCCGGCGCCCAGGCGTTGGTCGTCTGCTTCTCGACGGCGTTCTCCAGCCCGCATTCGATCATCACCATCACGACCTTGCGGACGTAGGGCGACGTCGGGCTCCAGCGCAGCTTCATGCTTCCATCTCCTCCCAATTGGGTGGGCGCAGGGTACCGGGTTTGCGCCCACCGTCGATCAGAAATTGTCCTTCCGCCGCCGGATTTCGGCGAAGACCTCCACCGGGTCGGCTCCGGCCATGCCGATGGCGGCCTGAACCTCCGGCAGGTCGGCGCGCAGGAAGGGATTGGTGCGCCGCTCCTCCCCGATGGTGGAAGGGATGGTCGGCTCGCCGCGTTCCCGCTTGGCCGCGACCTCGGCGGCACGGGCCTGAAGCTCCGCGTTGCCGGGTTCGATGGTGACCGCGAAGCGGGCGTTGGACAGGGTGTATTCGTGCCCGCAATAGACGCGCGTGTCGCCGGGCAGGTCGCGCAGCTTCTTCAGGGACGACCACATCTGCGCGGGCGTGCCCTCGAACAGCCGCCCGCAGCCCAGCGCGAACAGCGTGTCGCCGCAGAAGACCGCCTTGGCCTCCGGAAACCAGAAGGCGATGTGGCCGGAGGTGTGGCCCGGCACGAAAATCACGTGCGCCGTCTGCGATCCGAACGAAATGGTCTCGCCTTCGCCAAGGCACGTCTCCATATCCGGTATGCGGGACACGTCGGCACGCGCCCCGATCACGTCGGCGCCGCTGCGCGTCTTCAGCTCGTGGTTGCCGCCGATGTGGTCGTTGTGGTGGTGGGTGTTGAAGATGTGCGTCAGGTCCCAGCCGCGCCGTTGCAGTTCGGCCAGCACGGGCTTGGCGTCGCCGGGATCGACGACGCCCACGCTGCCGCTGGCGGGATCGCGCAGAAGGTAGATGTAATTGTCGGCGAAGGCCGGAATGAGGTGGATCTCCATGGCCGAGGGCCCCTCCCGCTGGAATTCGTGTTACACTGAACCGTGATAGTCTCGGGTGACCATGTACCCCGATATCGTCGATCTCCGGGAGTTCTACGAGTCCAGCCTCGGCCAGTCGGCGCGGCGGATGATCCGCCGCCGCATCCGCATGATCTGGCCGGACGTGCGCGGGCAGATCGTGCTGGGGGTCGGCTACACCACGCCCTACCTGCGCCCCTTCCGCGACGAGGCGGAGCGCGTGATCTCCATCATGCCGGCCACCCAGGGCGTGACCTTCTGGCCGCCGGAAGGGCCGGGGCTGGTGGCGCTGGGGGACGAGGCCGACCTGCCGCTGGGCGACATGTCGGTCGACCGCGTGCTGCTGGTCCACGGGCTGGAGGGCACGGAGCAGCTGCGCCCCATGATGCGGGAGATCTGGCGGGTGCTGGCCGGCGGCGGGCGCGTGCTGGTGGTGGTGCCGAACCGGCGCGGCCTGTGGGCGCGCGCCGACTGGACGCCCTTCGGTCACGGCTTCCCCTATTCCGCGTCCCAGCTGAAGCAGGTTCTGCGCGACACCATGTTCGTGCCGGAGCGCACCGGCCACGCCCTGTTCATCCCGCCCTTGCGGTCCCGATTCCTGCTGAAGACCGCCCCGGCCTGGGAGGAGGTGGGCGGGCGCTGGTTCAAGGCCTTCGCCGGCGTCACGATGATCGAGGCGTCGAAGCAGATCTTCGCCGGCGTCCCCCGCAAGACACAGCAGCCCGCGAAGCGGCGCCTGATCGTCCCGCTGCCCGGCGGCACGGCCCCGGCCCGGCGCCCGGCGGGGTCCGGGGCGTGGCGCGTGTCCGAAGACCCGCAGCGGCCCGAAAGCGCCTGAATTCGGCCTGTTCCTGAATCCACCCGTTGTTGTGCGCGCACGCCGTTCCGCTACGATGGCGGCGGCATTGGCGCAGGGCAATGGACATAAGGGCCGAGAACATGGCGAAAGCGACCGTTCTGATTCTCCCCGGACTCGGCAATTCCGGGCCGGAGCACTGGCAGACCTGGCTGCAAGGCCGCCATCCCGGCTTCCGCCGCGTGGAACAGGCGGATTGGGATGCGCCGGTGCCGGAGGACTGGATCGCCGCGCTGGAACGCGCCGTCGCGGAATCGGCGGCTCCGGTGGTGCTGATCGCCCACAGCCTCGGCTGCCTGCTGGTGCCGCACTGGGCGCGGACGGGCTCGGTGGACAAGGTCGCCGCCGCTCTCCTGGTCGCTCCGCCGGACGTGGAATCGCCGGCCCTCACCCCGCCGGAGGTGCACGGCTTCGCCCCGGTGCCCACCGACCCGCTGCCCTTCCGCACGGTGGTTCTGGCCAGCCGCAACGATCCCCATTGCAGCGTCGAGCGGTCCTGCGGCTTCGCCGTGTGCTGGGGCGCCGACTTCATCGACGCGGGCGACCTCGGCCACATCAACACGGCCTCCGGCCACGGCCCCTGGCCGGACGGCGAGCGGCTGGTGCTGGACCTGCTGAAGGAGGTCGAGAGGGCGTAAATCCCCTCGGCAGAGATCACCACCAAGACACCAAGGCACCAACATCATTCATCGCGCTTCGCGCCGGCTGTGGCTCGGGACCGACGCTTCCCACGCGCTGTCTTGGCGCCTTGGTGGTGAAAAATCCTCCTCCCCCCGTTACGGCTTCCCGCCCACCGTCTTCACGTCGCCCGAATAGGTGAACTCCGGCGCGCGGGAGAGTTCGGCGGCCGGCAGGTCGATGGTCGGGAATCCTGCCTTGTCGGGGCCGAGCGTGTCGGTGCGCAGCATGCTGACGGGCACGGAGACCAGCTTCTTCCCCGCGTGGACGTCCTCGCCCGGGGCCAGGACGATGCGGTCGACCTCACCGTCCGGATGCTTCAGGGTGAAGTCCTTGATCGAGCCGACGGGCTGACCGTCGCGGGTCCGCACCTCCTTGCCGATCAGCGTCCGCGCCGTGTCGGGGTCGAGGCTGCCCGGAACGGCCGCGACCGAGGGCGCGGCGGGCGGGGCGATGCGCTGCATCTCGTCGGAGGGGGCGTTGCCGCTGACCCCGGACTGGGACGTGGTCGGGTCGGTGGTCGGCTTGTCGTCCGGGCGCGGAGCCGTCATCAGCGGAGACTGCGACGCGCCATCGGCCGGCGCGGCCTGGGGTGCGGCCTGGGAAGTCGGGGCGGTGGTTTGCGCCGATGCCGCGGCGGACAGCAGCAGGGCGAAGGCCGATGCGGCCCATGAAGCGCGGGCGGCGGTGAAACGCATGGTGCAAAGCTCCCGTTGAAAGGACTTTGTCCATAAACACCGCCGATAGGGGATCGGTTGCGGTCGCGCTGGCCGGCCGGGCGTTGCCCGGCCCTTGTCACGGCCTGATCAAGTCACGGCCTGATCAAGTCATGACCGGCCCAATCAGGACCTGCGCAGCAGGAACACGCCCTGTTCGCCCAGCAGGTTGGCGAAGCCGGAATGGTCGTGGCCGGTGATGCGGCCGGCGCGGTTCACGATCAGGCTGCGCTCGATGGTCAGGCCCATCTCCCGGGTCAGCAGGACGAGGTCCTTGATCGTGCAGAAATGGATGTTGGGCGTTTCCCACCACTGGTAGCCCAGCTTTTCCGTCACCGGCATGCGCCCGGTCACCAGCAGCTGCAACCGGATGCGCCAATAGCCGAAGTTCGGCACCGACACGATGGCCCGCCGGCCGATGCGCGTCAGGTTCTCCAGCACCGTGCGCGGTTCCCGCATGGCCTGCAGCGTCTGGCTGAGAATCACGTAGTCGAAGGCGCCGGCCGGATAGTCCTTCAGGTCCGTCTCGGCGTCGCCCTGGATGACCGGCAGGCCCTGCGTCACGCAGCGGTGCACGCCGTCCATGCTGAGTTCGATGCCGCGCCCGTCCACGTCCTTGGTGCGGGCAAGGTGGGCCAGCAGCGCGCCGTCGCCGCAACCGACGTCCAGCACCCGGCTGCCCGGATCGACCATGTCGGCGATCAGCTTCAGGTCGAACCGGAGGCCGTTGGCGTTGCTGGTGCGCAAGGCGGCGGTGCCGCCGTCGATGCCGCCGTCCAGGGGGCTCATGCTCTCGGACCTCGTCTCAACGGTGCGCCTTGCGCGCGGTCAGGCCGCGGTGTTCCGCGCAGCCTTCCAGGAAGCCGCGGATCACCTGATGGAACTCCGGCTCGTCCAGCAGGAAGGCGTCGTGGCCCTTGTCCGTCTGGATTTCCACGAAGCTGACGTTGGCCGCCACCGCGTTCAGCGCGTGCACGATGGCCCGCGATTCGGACGTCGGGAACAGCCAGTCGCTGGAGAAGCTCGCCAGACAGAAGCGCACCGGCGTGCGCTGCCCGTCCTTGCGGAAGGCGTTCGACAGCACCCCGCCCCCATAATCCGCGGCGAGGTCGAAATAGTCCATCGCCCGCGTGATGTAGAGGTAGCTGTTGGCGTCGAACCGCTCCACGAAGGTGATGCCCTGGTAGCGCAGGTAGCTTTCCACCTGGAAGTCGGCGTCGAAGCCGTAGGTCACCGTCTGCCGGTTCTGAAGGTTGCGGCCGAACTTGCGGTGCAGCGCCGGTTCCGACAGGTAGGTGATGTGCGCGGCCATGCGCGCCACCGCCAGCCCGCGGTGCGGCCGCGTGTCCTCCAGCAGGTAATTGCCGCCGCGCCAGTCCGGGTCGGCCATGATGGCCTGGCGCCCGACCTCGTGGAAGGCGATGTTCTGCGCCGAATGGCGCGCCGCCGTGGCGATGGGCACCGCGGCGAAGACCGACTCGGGGTAGGCGACCGCCCATTGCAGCACCTGCATGCCGCCCATGGAGCCGCCGATGACGCAGAACAGCTTCTCGATCCCCAGATGCTCGACCAGCAGCTTCTGCGCGCGCACCATGTCGCCGATGGTGATGACCGGAAAGTCCAGGCCGTAGGGCTTGCCCGTCTTCGGGTTGATCTCCTTGGGCCCGGTGGAGCCCATGCAGCCGCCGATGACGTTGGAGCAGATGACGAAATAGCGGTCGGTGTCGACCGGCCGGCCGGGGCCGACCAGCATTTCCCACCAGCCGGGCTTGCCGGTGACCGGGTGCGGATCCAGCACGAAATGGTCGCCGGTCAGGGCGTGGCAGACCAGGACCGCGTTGGAACGGTCGGCGTTCAGCGTGCCGTAGGTCTGGTAGGCGACCTCGAACGGCCCCAGCTCCGCCCCGCTGTCGAGCGGCATCGGCTTGTCGACGCCGAGCGTGACGCGGTGGCCGGGCAAGGCCGCGGCGTCGGCTGGCACGACGTCGGTGTCTACGACGGCGGGATTCGACGCGGACATGGCGGTTCGCAAGGCCTCTGGAAAACGGGAGCGTATAGCTACGGAGCAAGGCTCGAAGGTGTCAACGTTTTCTTTGATTTTAGGGAGCGTGCGGACTACTACTATCCGGCTTTGGATTCGATGGTTTCCCGCCCCATGCCGCCCGCCAAGTCCCCGCTCGATGATTTGCGCCGCGAGATCGATCACATCGACGACGCGATCCACGACCTGTTGATGCGCCGCGCGGCGGTCGTCGAGCGCATCGGCGCCGTCAAGGCGCAGCTGGACGAACAGAACGGAATCACCGCCAACGGTCCGGCGGCGGCCCAGCCGATCTACCTGCGCCCGGCGCGCGAGGCGGTGATCCTGCGGCGCCTGATGGCGCGGCACGCCGGCTCCTTCCCGCCCACCGCCGTCATCCGCATGTGGCGGGAGATGATCACGGCGCTGACCCGCCTCCAGGGTCCCTTCGCCGTCGCCGTCTATGCGCCGGAGGACCGGCGCGGCTTCTGGGACGTGGCGCGCGACCATTTCGGCAGCTTCGTCCCCACCACCGCCGTCAACACGCC
>JAEZPL010000468.1 GCA_023413605.1 Pseudomonadota bacterium | reverse complement strand
GTCTTCGAAGCCCTGGACGACCCGAACGCGCCGGAGGCGTGGCATCGCGTGCCCTTGCAGGTCGATCCCGGCATTTCCGCCATGCAGGCTGCGGCGGCGCGGGCCGGGGCCCCGCTGGGTCACGATTTCTGCGCCATTTCCCTGTCCGACAACCTCAAGCCCTGGGATGTCGTGCTGAAGCGTCTGCGGCTGGCGGCGGAGGCGGACTTCGTGATCGCGCTCTACAACCCGATCAGCCGCGCCCGCCCCTGGCAGCTGGGCGCGGCGTTCGAGGCGTTGCGCGAGGTGCGGGCTCCGGAAACCCCGGTGATCCTGGCCCAGGCCGTCGGGCGGCCGGACGAGAACCTGATCGTCACGACCCTGGGCGCGGTGGACGCCGCCCAGGCCGACATGCGCACCTGTGTCATCATCGGGGCGTCCCACACGCGCCTGGTCCCGCGCGAGGGCGCGCAGCCGTGGGTGTACACTCCCCGCAGCTACGGAGTTCGGGCGTGATGAGCGAGCCCCTCCAGCCAGCGCCGCGCCGCGGGCGCGTCGTGGACTTCGGCCACACCGTTGCCGGCCGGACGTTCGACCATCACCACGGGGATGCCCCGGCGACGTGCCGCCTCCAACTTGGCTTCGGTGGCGGTGCCGCCGCTGTTCTTGCTGACGATCACGTCGATGCGATGCTCAGCCAGCAGGGCGAGTTCGCCCTCCAGCGTGAAGGGGCCGCGGTCGAGGATCAGGGTGTGGCGCGGCAGGTTGGGCGTGGGCTCCGGCGGATCGACCGCGCGGATCAGATAGCTCTTGTCCGGTGCGGCTTCGAACGCCGCGACCTCCTGCCGGCCGATGGTCAGGAAGACATGGTCGCCCAGCGGGCGCAGAGCCTCGGCCGCCGCCGCCATGTCGGGCACACCGATCCAGCGGTCGCCGCCGCCCGGCGTCCAGGGCTTGCGGGTCAGCACCAGCAACGGCACGCCGGCCCGCGCGCAGGCCATGGCCGCGTTGGCGGAAATCTGGTCGGCGAATGGGTGCGTGGCGTCCACCACCGCCTGGATGCCGTTGTCAGCAAGGTGAGCCGCCAGCCCCTCCACACCGCCGAACCCGCCGATGCGGGTCGGCAGGGGCGGCAGGACCGGTTGCTTCGTGCGCCCGGCCAGGGAGACGCCGGCCTCGATCACCGGATGGCCGTCGAGCAGGCGCGCCAGAGCCGTGGCTTCCGTCGTGCCGCCCAGAATCAGCGCCTTAAAACTCATCAGCGCCTTCATCACGTCTCCCTCCGCCGGTGCGAGGCGCCATGAATAGCACAGCGGACACGCGTTGGCTGAGCGTCGTCGGCATCGGCGAGGATGGTTGGGATGGCCTGTCCCCCGCCGCCCGCGCGCTGGTCGAGGGCGCGGAACTGCTGGCCGGCGGCGCGCGTCACCTGTCGCTGGTTCCCGAATTCCCCCGACAGGAACGGCTGGCGTGGCCCTCGCCCCTGTCGGACGCCTTCCCCACCTTGTTGGAACGGCGCGGCCGGCGCGTCTGCGTGCTGGCGAGCGGCGATCCGTCCTGGTACGGCATCGGCGCCACCCTGTCGCGCATCGTGCCGGCGGTGGAGACGCTGGTCGTTCCGGCTCCGTCATCCTTCAGTCTGGCTGCGGCCCGCATGGGGTGGCCGATGCAGGAGACGGTGTGCTTGACCGTGCATGGCCGCCCGCTGGAGCTGGTCATTCCGCATCTGCAACCGAACGCGCGGCTGCTGGTCCTTTCCTGGGACGGAACGACCCCGGCCAAGCTGGCTGCCTTGCTGCGCGCCCGCGGTTTCGGGCCGTCGCGCATCACGGCGCTGGAGGCCATGGGCGGCCCGCGCGAACACCTTGTCGACGCCACGGCTGAAACCTGGAACACGGAGCGCGTCGCCGACCTGAACACGCTGGCGGTGGAGTGCGTCGCCGTGCCCGGCGCCCGCAGCCTGCCGCGCGCGCCCGGCCTGCCCGACGACTGGTTCGAGCATGACGGACAGATCACCAAGCGCGAGGTCCGCGCCATCACCCTGTCCTGGCTGGCGCCGCGCCGGGGCGAGTTGCTGTGGGACGTCGGTGCCGGGTCGGGCTCCATCGGTGTCGAATGGATGCTGAGCGATCCCACCAACCGCGCCATCGCCATCGAGCACAAGGAAGACCGCGCGGCCCGCATCCCCGCCAACGCCGCCGCTTTCGGGGTGCCGGGGCTGGAACTGGAGCGCGGAAAGGCGCCGGACGCGTTGACGGGCCTGCCCGCGCCGGACGCCGTGTTCATCGGCGGCGGGCTGACCAACGACGGCGTGCTGGACGCCTGCTGGACTGCGCTGAAGCCCGGCGGGCGGATCGTCGCCAACGCCGTCACGCTGGAAAGCGAGGCGATGCTGATCGCGACGCAGAAGCGGCTGGGCGGGCAATTGTCGCAGATCGCGGTCAGCCGCGCGGCCCCCATCGGCGGCTTTCTGGGTTGGCGGCCCCTGATGCCGGTGACGCTGTGGCTTGCGGAGAAGCCGCTGTGACCGCCGGTTTGATCGCCGCCGGGATCGGCTGCCGCCAGGGTTGCCCCGGCGAAGAGATCGCCGCGCTGGTCCGCGCCGCCTTCGACGAAGCGGCCCTGGACACAGCGGCGCGCACACGCGTTGTGCTGGCGGCACCCGTGCGTAAGCGGAACGAACCGGGACTGCAACAAGCCGCCCACTTGCTGGCCCTGCCGCTGGCGTTGATCGACGATGCGGCCATGGCCGCCGCGCAGGGCCAGACCCTGACCCGATCCGCACGCGTCGAAGCCGCCGTGGGCGTCGCCTCGGTGGCGGAGGCCGCGGCGCTGGCCGCCGCCGGGCCGGGGGCTCGCCTGCTGCTGCCGCGCCGCTCTACACCGCGCGCAACCTGCGCGCTCGCCATCTCGGGGGAAATGTCCGCATGACCGTCCATTTCATCGGCGCCGGGCCGGGCGCGCCGGACCTGCTGACCCTGCGCGGGCGCGACCTGATCGCCGCCTGCCCGGTCTGCCTGTACGCCGGATCGCTGGTGCCGAAGGAAATCCTGGCCTACGCCCCGCCGGGTGCACGGGTGGTGGACACCGCCCCCATGACTCTCGACCAGATCGTGGCGGAGTTCCAGGCGGCGCACGCCGCCGGGCTGGACGTGGCGCGGCTGCATTCCGGCGACCTGTCGGTCTTCAGCGCGCTCGGCGAGCAGACGCGCGCCTTGCGGGAACTGGGCATCCCCTACACCATCACCCCCGGCGTGCCGGCCTTCGCCGCGGCGTCGGCCGCGCTGGGACGCGAGTTGACGTTGCCAGAGGTCAGCCAGACGCTGATTTTGACACGCACGGAGGGCCGCGCCTCCGCCATGCCGGCGAACGAAACCCTGGAGGTGCTGGGCCAGTCCGGGGCTACGCTGGCAATCCACCTGTCCATCCACGTCGTCGACCGGGTGGTGGAGCGGCTGACGCCGCTCTACGGCGCGGACTGCCCTGCGGCGGTCGTCTACCGCGCCACATGGCCGGACGAACGCGTGCTGCGCGGCACGCTGGCCGACATCGCGGCGAAGGTCGCGGAGTCGCCGATGGAGCGCACGGCCCTGATCCTGGTCGGCCCGGCGCTGGGCGTGGAGGATTTCCGGTGCAGCGCGCTGTACGACGGATCGCACGTTCGCCGGTATCGGGGATTGGGGAAGTGATCGTGTCAGGGTCCCCGCCAGCCCGCCGCGCCGACGATGGCGCCGGCACGGTCGGTGACCAGCACCTCCACCGCCACGGGGGCGCCCTCCAGCGTGGCCAGCGCCGTGCCCTGCGCCAGGGCCGCCACGCGGTCGGCCAGCGGCAGGCCGGCCGCCTTCGCGATGCTCAGAACATGGGCGGCGGTGTTGGCGGCGCGGGCCTGGGCCACCACATCCGGTGCGGCGCCAAGCTCCGCCATACGGTCGGCAAGCCAATCGAGATCGACGCTGCCGCGCTTGGAATGCAAATCCAGCAGGCCGCGCGCCAGCTTGCCGAACTTGGCGAAGCCGCCGCACAGCGTCAGGCGCGGCAGCGGGTGACGGCGCAGGTACTTCAGCGTGCCGCCGGCGAAATCGCCCATGTCGAGCAGCGCATGGTCCGGCAGGCCATAGCGCGCCACGACCGCCTTTTCGGAGGTGTCGCCGGTGCAGGCCGCCACATGCGTCAGGCCGCCGGCCCGCGCCACGTCGATGCCGCGCTGGATCGACGCGATCCAAGCCGCGCAGGAATAGGGCACGACGATGCCCGTCGTCCCCAGGATCGACAGGCCGCCGACGATGCCCAGCCGCGGGTTCATGGTGCGGCGGGCCAGCACCTCCCCATTCTCCACGGACACTTCCACCACGATGTCCGCGTGCTGGCCGGCCAGCGCGGCGGCGTCCTCCACCGCCTTGCGGATCATCGTTCGGGGAACCGGGTTGATGGCGGGCTCCCCCACCGGGACCGGCAGGCCGGGGCGGGTCACGGTGCCGACCCCCTCCCCCGCCCGGAAGACGACGCCCTGGCCGGGCTCCGCGCGCCAGACGCGGGCGCGGATCAGCGCGCCATGGGTCACGTCGGGGTCGTCGCCGGCATCCTTCACGACGCCCACCGCCGCCCAATCGTCGCCTTTTTGCGTCCAGGCCAGCGCGAAGGCCGGGGTCTGGCCGCCGGGCAGGGTCACCGTCACCGGATCCGGGAAGTGACCGGTGAACAGAGCCTCGCAGGCCGCGCGCGTTGCGGCGGTGGCGCAGGTGCCCGTCGTCCAGCCCCGTCGCAGAGCCTTCCCGTCGTCCCCCGTTTCACCGCCGTTCGTACCTGAGTGCTTGTCCATGACCACAGAGCCGTTGCCCGACCCCCTCCCCATTCCCCTGGACCACGCCGCGTTCAGCCCCGGCAGCGTGTGGCTGGCGGGGGCCGGCCCGGGTGATCCCGGCCTGCTGACGCTGCTGGCGCTGCAAGGTCTAAGGCAAGCGGACGTGATCGTCCATGACGCGCTGGTCGGTGAACGGATCCTGGCGCTCGCCGCGCCCACGGCAAGGCTGGAGTTCGCCGGAAAGCGCGGCGGCCGGCCCTCCGCCCACCAGGACGACATCACCAGCCGCCTGATCGAGCTGGCGCGGGAAGGGCACCGCGTGCTGCGGCTGAAGGGCGGCGACCCCTTCGTCTTCGGCCGCGGCGGGGAGGAGGCTCAGGCGCTGGCCGAACAGGGCATCCCTTTCCGCATCGTGCCCGGCATCAGTGCCGGCCTTGCCGGCCCGGCCTATGCCGGGATTCCGGCGACGCACCGCACGGCGAACCAGGCGGTGATCCTGGCGACTGGCCATTCCTGCGCGGGCGGGCCGAACTGGAAGGCGCTGGCGGCCACCGGCGCGCCGCTGATCCTCTACATGGCCTGGAAGGGCATGCCGGGCATCGCGGCGGCGTTGATGGAGGGCGGCCTGCCCGCCGACACGCCCGTTGGCATCGTCACCGAGGCCACCACCGAGCGCCAGCGCGTTCTGGTGACCAGCCTGGGCACCTGCGTGAAGGACATGGCCGACAGCGGGCTGGAGCCGCCGGCCATCATCGTGATCGGCGAGGTGGTGCGGTTGCGGCCGGTGCTGGAATGGCTGCCGAAGGAGATTCCCCATGGCTGATCCCGCCCCGCGCGGCCTGATCGTCGGCGCCCCGGCGTCCGGCACCGGCAAGACCACCGTGACTCTCGGCCTTCTGGCGGCGCTGCGGGAACGCGGCCTGCGCGTCGGTGCCGTGAAGGCGGGGCCGGACTACATCGACCCGGCCTTCCACCAAGCGGCCACGGGGCGGCCCAGCTTCAACCTCGACAGCTGGTCGATGGGGCCGGACCTGCTGGACTCGCTGGCCCGCCGCGCCGGGGACGGCACGGACCTTTTGGTCTGCGAGGCGCTGATGGGCCTGTTCGACGGCGTGGCGAGCGTCGGCGCGACCGGCACCGGCGCCACCTCGGAAATCGCCGCGCGCACCGGCTGGCCGGTGATCCTGGTGGTGAACGCCAAGGGGCAGTCGCAATCCGCCGCCGCGCTGGTGAAGGGCTTCGCCACCTATCAGGACGGCGTGCGCATCGGCGGCGTGATCCTGAACAACATCGCCAGCCCGCGGCATCTGGCCCTGGCCGGAAGCGCCATCGAGGCGCTGGGCATCCCCGTGCTGGGCGCCCTGCCCCGCACACCCGACGTGATCCTGCCGGAACGCCACCTTGGCCTGATCCAAGCCGAGGAGACGGCGGACTTGCAGGATCGGCTGGCGGCGCTCGGCCGCTTCATCGCGCAGCATGTCGATCTGGACAAGGTCGCGGCGCTCGCCACGCCTTCGAAAGCGCCGGAGGGCGCCTTCGCGCCGGCCTTGCCGCCGCTGGGGCAGCGCATCGCCATCGCGCGAGACGCCGCCTTCACCTTCGCCTACCCGCATCTGCTGGAAAGCTGGCGCGTGGCCGGTGCGGAGGTTACGACCTTCTCCCCCCTGGCCGACGAGGCGCCGCCGGAGGATGCCGACGCGGTCTACCTGCCCGGCGGCTATCCGGATCTGCACGCCGGCCGTCTCGCCGCCGCGGAGCGCTTCCGCAGCGGCCTGCGCCGCTTCGCCGAAACGCGGCCGGTCTATGGCGAATGCGGCGGCTACATGATGCTGGGCGAAACGCTGGAGGATGCTTCGGGCACGACGCACCCCATGTTGGGGCTGCTCGGCGTGCGGACCTCCTTCGCCAAGCGCAAGCTGCATCTGGGCTACCGCCGCGCCGTGCTGCTGGCCGACACGCCTTTGGGCCGCGCCGGCACGGCGCTGCGCGGGCACGAGTTCCATTACGCCTCCATCCTCACGCGGGGGGACGACGAACCGCTGGTCACGGCGACGGCGGCGGACGGGTCGGACCTCGGCGCGCTGGGCGGGCGGCGCGGGCACGTCTTCGCGTCCTTCTTCCACGTCATCGCGGCGGATCGAGCGATGGAGGATCGGACGGCGGAGGATCGGCCATGACGGAGCATGCCTTTTCGCCCGACGAACGCGACGCGCTCTACAAGGCGATCTTCACACGCCGCGACGTGCGTGGACAGTTCGCGCCCGACCCGGTGCCGGAGGAGGTGCTGACCCGCATCCTGACCGCCGCGCACCACGCGCCGTCCGTCGGCTTCATGCAACCCTGGAACTTCATCGTCGTCCGCGACCCGGCG
>JAEZPL010000369.1 GCA_023413605.1 Pseudomonadota bacterium | reverse complement strand
CCCATCGACTCTCTGTGAGCGCCCGTCAGGGCTCCCCGGTGTCCGGCATCTCCTGGCGGGTCCCGGAGACCAGATCCTCGATCCACGTCGTCGCGGCGACGGCCTGAGGCAGGCCGAGGGTCGGGATCTCCAGGAGCGCCACCTGCCGGATCGCTTCCGGGTCGACGCCTTCGGCGAGCGCGCGGCGGACCCGCAAAAGATTGACCTGACCCAATGGACGCCGCCGGATATTACGACGGTGAAGGACGACGACCTCGGCAAGCTCGTCAAGTACTGCCACGCGCTGACGACCGAGACCCACAAGCATCTCGGCCCGGAGGCCGCCGACCCGGCCAAGCGGTACGCCGGGAACAATCTTGCCTGCCAAAGCTGCCACCTGAACGCTGCGACCCAACCCTATTCGATGCCGTGGACCGGCGTGCATGCGGTGTTCCCGCAGTACCGCGCCCGCGAGGACGCCATCAGCACCATCGAGGAGCGGGTCAACGGCTGCATGGAGCGCAGCATGAACGGCAAGGCGCTGCCGCTGGAGGGCACCGAGATGAAGGCGTTCGTCGCCTACATGAAGTGGCTGTCCACCGGCATCCCGGTCGGCGCGAAGATCGAGGGGGCGGGCACCCGGCCGATCAAGGAACCGGCCCGCGCCGCCAACCCGGAACGCGGCAAGCAGGTCTACGCCGAAGTCTGCGCCGCCTGCCACGGCGAGGACGGCCAGGGCGTGCGCAAGGGGCAGGTCGGCGACGGCGAGGGCTACCAGTTCCCGCCGCTGTGGGGGCCGGACAGCTACAACGACGGCGCGGGGATGTACCGGCAACTGACCGCGGCGGCCTTCGTCCACAGCAACATGCCGCTGGGCACGACCCACGAGGCGCCGACCGTCTCGGACGAGGACGCCTACGACGTCATCGCCTTCGTGAACAGCCAGCCGCGTCCCCACAAGGCCAACCTCGACAAGGACTTCCCGAACCGCCTGCGCAAGCCGGTCGACATGCCGTTTCCGCCGTTCGCGGACGGTTTCCCGGCCGAGCAGCACAAGTACGGCCCCTACGATCCAATCCGCGCCAAGCTGAAGGAGTTGCAGCGGGCGACGCAGTAAACGGTCAGGCGTCCCCTCGGCGGAGGAGCCTGCGGGCGTCTCCCCCACTCCTGTCAGCCGCCAGAGTGAACCTCGCGTTCGACGCGCGTCAGCAGGTCAGTGAAGAAGGTCACGTCCTCTGGCGTCAGGCCCAGCTTGGCGTGGCGGGGCAGGAACTCGGCCACGGGGCGGCCGCTCTCCCGCCCGTGCAGCACGCCGTCGCGGACCACCAGCGATTCCCGGGCCAGATCGGCGGCGGACTCGTGGCAGCGGCCGCACCGTTCCTTGAAGCGCGGTCCCGTGCCGGCTTGGGCGAGCAGCATGTCGTACATCGGCCGCACGAGGTTCTGCGGCAGGTGATGGTGTTGCAGGAAGACGATCAGGTCGTCCGTGTGATGGCGGCCCTGGAGCTTGCCGTCCTTCACGGTGAGGAACCGCTGGGCGAAGGCCCCGGCGTGGGGGTGGCAGTCCCCGCAGGTCTGCTCCCAGAACTGGTGCAGGTCGGTCGCCTTGCCCGGCGATGTCGCAAGGAGCAACGGAACCAGGAACGGCAGCGCAAAGACGGTTCTCATGCCGCGTCTCTTCGAGAAGCAAGGAATCAGCCAACCGCGGGCAGCATGGCACGTTTCCTCATCGGATAGCACCCCCTCCATAAGCAGGACACGGCGGCCGGAGCCTGATACAGCCGTCTTTCACTCCACGACGGCGGTGGCCACCGGGTGGCTCCTGGACGCCGCGCCACTCTCCCGGCGCAGGGCGATCACCGCGCTGCACGCTTGTCCACCACTCCGGGAATGTCCTGAGCAGGCCGCGGGAACCTGCCCTTGAGGGTGTCCACGCCTTCCTGGGGCCGGGCAGCGGGCACGAGATCTTGTCGGGCACGACGGCGTTCCGCGGTCGACATGTTCATCGCGCGATCGCGGGTCTCGACCAGCCCAGGCTGAGCCTCGCCGTCACGGTTGAACGACCAGGCCAGCATGGGAGGGCCGTAGGGCATCCGGTCACCCGGTTGCGTGCCCTTCTCGGACTGCCATGTGTGCCAGGTCTTGCCATAGCTGTTCATCTTGCTCTTCATCAACTCGTGCTCGGCGACGTCGGGCAGGTTCGGCGCCACCAGCTGGCCGGACAGGATCTCACCATTGTGAGGGTGCCAATACCGGCGCTCCTGCCGCGGCAACTGCTCGAACAGGCGCTCGGAGATGATGTACTCGACACCCGTCAGGTTGGCGCTCGCGGTGTTGCCGTCGAACAGCGCGCACTGGGCGAAGTCTTCATTCACCTGGCGACAGAAGTGGTGCGCCTCCATCTGGTGGTTGGGCTCGTTCTTCATGGGATGGAAGCCGACGAGGTAAACATCCATCCCGCCGAGCGGCGCGTTGCTTTGAAGCACCGCCGCCCCGGCCTCGAGCACGTTGGTCTTCGTGCTCTCGGCGCTGCCCTGCGGGCTGACGGACGGCGCCACGCTTCCTGTGCCGGTGCAGGCGGCAAGCGCCACCACGAGCGCGAGGGACAGAGCGGTTCGGTGATGCGGTATGGCCATGGTCCCGTCCTTAAAAAGTGGAGAATCGAGGCTCCGGGGCTGCATGGAACGGACCCTCCGCACGCCCCGGAGAAGACAGGATGGAATTGCCCGGCCCGCCGCCAAGTCAGGCGGCTGAAGGATGAGTGGGCGGCCGATTACGCGCGCTGGCAAAAGCGCGACCTGTCGGCCCGGCGATACGTCTACGTCTGGGCCGACGGCGTCTACCTGCAGGCCCGCATGGAACCGGCAGCCGAGTGCATGCTGGTGATCATCGGCGCCACCCCGGAAGGCCGCAAGGAACTGGTCGGTTTCCAGGTCGGCGTGCGCGAGAGCGCCCAGAGTTGG
>JAEZPL010000357.1 GCA_023413605.1 Pseudomonadota bacterium | reverse complement strand
CGCAGGGGCAGGCCACCTTCAACATCCGCTTCAACGACGCCCACACCGCCGCCAGCCTGGAGGCGTGGCTGCGCGCCCGCTTCGATGCGGTCGGCGGCGCCTACGATCTTCAGATGGTCTGCTCCGGCGACAGCTTCGTCACCCCGCCCGGCCCGCTGACCGAGCTGGTGGCCGACGCCGCGGAGGCGGTCACCGGCCGCCGCCCCGAATATTCGACCACCGGCGGCACGTCGGACGCGCGCTTCATCAAGGATTTCTGCCCGGTGGTCGAATTCGGCCTCGTCGGGCAGACGATGCACAAGGTGGACGAGCACGCGGCCCTCGACGACCTGACCCGCCTGACCGACATCTATGCCAGGGTGCTGCGCGACGTGTTCGACCGGATCGGTTGCCGGAACGGGTGAGGGCCCCGCGCGGTGACCGCAGCCATTCCCGCAACCCCGACGCCCGCGGCAACGCCCGTCTGGCCAACCTCCGTCCGGTGAACCCACCATGCCGCTGACCGCGCGGGACGTCGCCTACTCCGTCTTCGGCGCCTACCGCCTGGCGCGGTTCGACCCGACCGGACTCCAGTACATGGACCGCACGCCCGAAGGGGCGTGGAAATCCTTCTACGCGGCGGTGATCGTGCTGCCGGGCTGGGCGCTGCTGCTGGCCATCCGGCTGTGGGACCAGGTGCAGGATACTCCCCTCTCGCAGGTCGTTCTGGTCGAATCCATCGCTTACGTCATCAGCTGGACCGCCTTTCCGGTCATCATGCACGGCGTCACGGGCATGCTCGACCGCTCCACGCGCTATGTGGACTTCCTGTGCGCCTACAACTGGTCCTCGGTCGTGCAGATGGCGGTCTATCTGCCGGTCGTGGTGCTGGCCGCCACCGGCCTGCTGCCGCAACCCCTGTCGGAATCGCTGGTGTTCGGCGTGATGCTGGCGATGCTGACCTACCAGTGGTTCGTCATGCGGACCGCGCTGGACATTGCCGGCATCACGGCGGCTTTGCTGGTCCTGCTCGACCTCTTCCTCTCGGCGCTCATCACCGACTTCGCCGACGGCCTTCTTTGATTTCTTCTTGAGTTACCCCCGAAATTTACCGCACAAAGGCCCCTCCCTTTCCGGAAGCGCTCGCCACGGCAAGCACAGACAAAGCGCAGGCGAGATCTTTCTTTCCACCCCTCAACGGCTTTTCTTTCCAAATTTGAAAAATCTGACACCTTCATTTCAGAAATGAAATGATGAGATCTTGGATGCATTAGGGGTTGATGACTCTCCCCTTTTGCGCCTAGGCTTTGCATATTCGTGCATTCATTCGCACGCATCATGCAGAGCGGGGGTGGGCCGATGGTCGGGCGGCGGCATCTCATGGTCCTGGTTGTGGCATCCGTGCTTCCGGCGTTGCTGATCGCAGTGGCCGTGCTGGACCGCACGCTGGACAACGCCCGTCGGAATGCCGAATCCAACCTGATGCAAACCGCGCAGACGCTGGCCCTGTCCGTGGACCAGCTGATCGGGGAGGAAACCGCAGCCCTCTCCATGCTGGCCAACGCCCCGGCGCTCGATTCCGGCGAGCTTAACGGCTTCCGCGCCCAGGCCGAGCGTGCGGTGGAGCAGCGCGAGGGCTGGCTGAACGTCATCCTGGCCGACCGCGACCAGCAGTTGGTCAACACCCGCCTTCCCGCGGGAGTCCCGCTTCCCCCGCTTCTGTCGCCCGACGAGGTGGCGGCGCTGTACGACAGCGGCCGCAACATGGTGTCCGGGGTGGATCGCGTGCCGGACCGCTACCTGCACCCCTTCATCCGCATCGGGACCCCCGTGGTGCGCGAAGGCACCGTGCGTTACGCGCTGATGGCCAAGCTGCCGGCCTGGACCTTCCACACGTTGCTGCGGGGAAAGGTGACGGCGCCGGGACAGGCCGCCCTGATCGACCGGCAAGGCCGGGTCATCGCGCTCAGCGCCTCGCTGGAGGCATCCGACCCGTTGGTGGGCGCCCCGGCCCGCCCCCTCTTCCTCGGCGGGGCGGACGGTGCAACCGCCGTCAGCCTGCCGGACGGGCGGGAGGCGGTGTCCGTCCAGGCCACCGCACCAGTGTCGGGATGGCGGGTGGCGCTCGTCCAGCCCACCGCGGCGCTGGAAGCGCCGCTGTCCCGCCTTTCGCTTTGGCTGACCGGAGCCAGCACGCTCGCCACCGCCCTGTCGGGTGTCGCGGCCGTCCTGCTGGTCCAGTGGCTGCGCCGCGTCCGCGCCGCCAAGGGGAAACGCGCGGCCCGGCGCCGCCTGGCCGACATCGCGGCCAACGCGCCGGGCCTGCTTCACCGCCACACCCTGCTGCCGGACGGCACCATCACCGTGGCGAGCATGCCGGGGACGCTGTTCCCCTCGGCCTGCGCCCGGAACGGCGACGATCCGCTTCCCCTCACGCCGCGGATGGCCGACGCCCTGCGGGCGTCCGCCGCCACCCTGTCGCCGCTTTGCCTCGACCAGGACATTCAGGTTCCTGGCGGCGTCCGCTGGCTGCGCAGCGTCGCCACGCCGCGCCGGATGCCGGACGGGTCGGTGGTGTGGGACGGGATGAGCATCGACGTCACCGACCTCCGTCAGGCCGAAGCCGCGGTGCGCGACAACGAAAGCCGCCTGCGCATGGCGCAGGAGGCCGCCGGCATGGGCAGCTGGGACTGGGAGCCGTCCAGCAACCGGATCCTGTGGTCCGACGGGATGTACCGGATCCTGGACATCGATCCCGGCAACGGCTCCCTGGGCATCGGCGCTTTCGTCGAGCGCAGGGTCCATCCCGACGACCGCCAGATGGTGCTGGCGGAGACCCAGCGCGCGAGCCTGCGGGCCGGGCCGCTGCGCCTCGAATACCGCATCATCCGCGAGGATGGGTCCATCCGCTGGCTGGAAAGCACCGGCAACAGCGTCGCCAACGCCGACGGACGGTCGGTGCGGCTGCTCGGCATCGTCCGCGACACGACCGAGCGCCGCCGCATGGAAGAGGCCCTGCACGCCGCCAACACCGCGCTGGAGCACGAGGTGGCGCAGCACCGCCGCACCGAGGCCCTGCTGGAGTCCATCTACGCCACCGCCCCGGCCGGCATGTGCGTCGTGGACCAGCAGCTTCGCTACCTGCACATCAACGACCATCTGGCCGCGCTGAACGGACGGTCGGCGGCCGACCACATCGGGCGGACTCTTCGCGAAGTTCTGCCGCAGGGGTTGGCGGAGTCCCTGGAGCCGCTCTACCGCCGCGTCCTGCTGACCGGCGAGCCGCTGTACGACTGCGTCGCGGACGGACCGGCGCCCTGCGCTCCCCAGACGGTCAGCCACTACGCGCTCAACCTGCGCCCGCTGCGCCAGCCGGACGGCACGATCTATGCGGTCAACGCCATCATCCAGGACGTGACGGAGCGCCGGGCGATGGACGACGCCTTGCGCGCCGCGCTGGAGGAGGCGCGGGCCGCCAACGCCGCCAAGGCGCGCTTCTTCGCCGCGGCCAGCCACGACCTGCGCCAGCCGGTGCAGACCCTGTTCCTGTTCACCCACGCGCTGGGCGAGCGGCTGCGCGACCACCCGGCCCAGGCGCTGGTGTCCACCATGCAGCAGGCGCTGGAGGGGCTGAAGACGCTGATCGACACGCTGCTGGACATCTCGCGGCTCGATTCCGGCGCGCTGGTGGCGGAGCCGGCCGACTTCCCGGCCGTCACGCTGATGCAGCGCCTGTCCGCCGCATACGCCCCGCGCATGGCCGCCAAGGGGCTGAAGTTCCGCATGGTCGGCAGCCCGCTGTGGGTCCGCAGCGATTCGGTCCTGCTCGGCCGCATCCTCGGCAACCTGCTGGACAACGCGCTGAAATACACGGAACAGGGCGGCGTGCTGCTGTCCTGCCGCCGCCGGGGCAACGCCGCGCGGATCGAGGTGTGGGACACCGGTTCCGGCATCGCGCCGGAGGATCAGGCCGCCATCTTCGACGAGTTCGTCCAGGTCGGCCCGGCCCGCCACGACCGCAGCCAGGGGCTGGGCCTCGGCCTGTCCATCGTCCAGCGCCTTGCGGCCCTGCTGGGGCACGAGCTGTCGCTGCGCTCCGTTCCGGGGCGTGGGTCGGTCTTCTCGGTGACGGTGCCGCTGGCCGCGGAGAGCGTGGAAAGCGTGCGCCCGCCGCCCCTGCTGGTCGCCGCCGACAAGGGCGGCCCGCCGCTGGCCGTGATGCTGGACGACGACGCGACCATTCTGGCGGCGCTCGGCATGCTGCTGGAGGAATGGGGCTTCGAGACCATAGGCGCCGCCACCCCGGACGAGGTGCTGGCCCAGATCGCCCAGCGCCGCCGGCGCCCGGACGTGATCGTCGCCGACTATTACCTGCCCGGCGGACGGACCGGCACCGACGCGATCCGCCAGATCCGCGCCTATTGCAACGCCCCGGTCCCGTCCATCGTCCTGACCGGCGACACCGGCCCCGAACGCGCCCTGGAGGTCGGCCGCATCGGCTCGCACCTGCTGCAGAAGCCGGTGATGCCGGACATGCTGCAGGACATGGTGCACCGGCTGGCCGGGGTGCCGAAGCGGTAGGAAGAAAAGTTTTCACCACAAAGACACCAAGAACGTCACGAAGGAACGCCGATCATCGGTCGATCGCTCCCGAAAGGCCGGAGCCTCTTTGTGAAAATCTTTGTGTCCTTTGTGCCTTGGCGGTGAATTCTTGTTACAAAGCCACGAGCCTTACCCCTCGCGCGCGCTCACGCCCGCTTCGGCGAAGGTGGCCATGCCGGCGTGGCAGGCGACCGCGGACTTCACGATGTTGATCGCAAGCGCGGCGCCGGAGCCCTCGCCCAGGCGCATGCCGAGGTCGAGAAGCGGGTCCTTGCCGATGACTTCCAGCAGGCGGCTGTGGCCCGGCTCGGCCGAGCGGTGGGCGACCATGCAATGGTCCAGCGCCCGACGGTCGGCCTTGAACAGCACCGCCGCCGCCGCCGTGCAGGCGTAGCCGTCCAGCAGCACCGGCACGCGGGCCATGCGCGCCGCTAGGACGGCACCGACGATGGCCGCCAGCTCGTAGCCGCCGAAGCAGCGCAGCGCCTCGAACGGATCGTCCTTGGCCTGCGGGTTGGCCTTCAGGCCTTCCTCGATGGCGGTGACCTTGCGGGCCAGCCCTTCGTCGTCCACGCCGGTGCCACGGCCGACCCAATCCTTGGGCTCGCCGCCGAACAGCGCGCAGCAGATCGCCGCCGCCGCGGTGGAGTTGCCGATGCCCATCTCGCCCAGCGCCAGAAGCTGGACGCCCATCTCCACGGCCATCATGCCGTAGGCCATGGCCCGGCAGCATTCCTCCTCGCCCATGGCGGGGCCCTGGGTGAAGTCGGCGGTGGGGTTATCCAGGTCCAGCTCGTAAACGCGCAGGTCGGCGTCGGCAACCTCGCAGAGCTGGTTCACCGCGGCGCCGCCATTCTGGAAGTTGGCGACCATCTGCGCCGTCACGTCGGACGGATAGGCCGACACGCCGCGCGCGGCCACGCCGTGGTTGCCGGCGAAGACGGCGACGCGCGGACGGCGCACGTCGGCCGGGTGCTCGCCCTGCCACGTCGCCATCCACTGCGCGATCTCCTCCAGCCGGCCGAGCGAACCCGCCGGCTTGGTCAGTTCCCGCTCGCGCTGCAGGGCGGCCGTGCCGGCGCCAAGGTCCGGACCCGGCAGGTTGCGCACGAGCGCGCGGATTTCCTCGAAGGTGACGGCGGGCTGCGGATTGCTCATGGCGGAAGCGTCCTGGTGCTGGCGGCAGAAAAGGGGGATGAAAAGGCGGCGCGACCTTGGACCAAACACGGGCGCGAGTCAAAGAGCCTGTCGCCCCCGCGTTATTCGTTGCGGCGTTGGCAGGCTTGCCGTACTCCCACCCGTGATGCTTGAGGATTCCCCCACCCCTCCCCGCCTGCGCTGGACCGCCGATCTGGCGCTGGCCGCCGTCTTCATGACGCGCCTGCCGGTGCGCCTGTCCGGTCCGCTGGCGGAGGACGCGCACGCCCGCGCCATGGGCTGGTTCCCGCTGGTGGGCGCCGGAATCGGACTGTTCGGCGGAGCCGTTTATGCGCTGGCCGCCCTGCTGCACCTGCCGCCGCTGCCCGCGGCGCTGCTGGCGTTGGCCGGGACGGTCTGGCTGACCGGCGGGCTGCACGAGGACGGGGCGGCGGATGTGGCGGACGGTTTCGGCGGCGGGCGCGACAAGGCCCGCAAGCTGGAGATCATGCGCGACAGCCGCGTCGGCAGCTACGGCGTGCTCGCCATCGTCTTTTCCGTGGCGCTGCGCGCCTCCGCCGTCACCGCCCTGGCCGAGCCGCGCGCGGTGGTGCTGGCGCTGGTCGCCGCGGGCGCGCTGTCGCGCGGGGGCATGGCGGTGATCGCCCGATGGCTGGACCCCGCCCGCGCCGACGGCCTGGCCGCCCGGCAGGGCCGCCCCGCCCCAGGGACGGTCGCGCTGTCGCTGGGGATTGCCATGGCCGTAGCTGCTGCCACGCTGGGCCTTTGGGCGCCCGCCGCGATCCTCGCCGCCGTTCTGGCCGGCGCTGCGGTTGCCTTTCAAGCACGGCGGCAGATCGGCGGACACACCGGCGACGTGTTCGGGGCCGCGCAGCAGGTGACGGAGGCCGCGGTTCTGCTCACCCTGACGGCATCTGTGGCGGCGTCTGTGGCATGAACAACACACGCTGGTGGCTGATCCGCCACGCTCCCGTCCCGAACCCGGACAAGCTGATCTATGGGCAGGACGACCCGCCCTCCGACACCGGCGACGCGACGGCCCTGGCGGAATTGGCGTCGCGCCTGCCGCAGCGGGCGGTGTGGGTGACCTCGCACCTGCGCCGCACGCGCCAGACAGCGCTGGCGCTACGCCTGCCCGGCAGCGACATGGCGCTGGTGGAGCGCGACCTTGCCGAGCAGAGCTTCGGCGCCTGGGAGGGCCTGTCGCACGACGCGGTGGCCGACCGGTTCCCGGAGGAGGCCCGCCGCTTCTGGTCCGCCCCGGCGACCGAGGTCCCGCCCGGCGGCGAGAGCTTCGCCGCGGTGATGGCCCGCGTGGCCGTCGCCGTCAGGCGGCTGACCGCTGCCCACGCCGGCCGCGACATCGTCGCCGTGATCCACGGCGGTTCGATCCGCGCCGCGCTCGCGCTCGCGCTCGACCTCACGCCGGACGCCGCTCTGCGGCTGGCCGTGGCGCCGCTGTCGTTGTCCCGCATCGACCATTACGGCGGTCCGGACGGAGGCCCTGACGGAGGTGGCGGCGGCGGCGATTCCTGGTCCGTCTCGGCCCTCAACGCACTCGGAACCTTTTCTGCCGCCCCCCGTTGACGGGACTCCGTTGGGCTACCAAACGAGGGGCAGACCATGGCAAGAAGCGCTAATGACCGCGAGGCCGCCGCGAAACTTTGGGACATGATCAAAGGCGTCCGCATCGCCATGATGACGACGCTGGACGAGAACGGCCGGCTCCGTTCCCGCCCCATGGCGACGCTGCCGCACGCGGGCTTCGACGACGGCACCCTGTGGTTCTTCACCAGGGCGGATTCACCCAAGGTGCACGAACTGCAACAGCACTGGCGCGTCAACCTCGCCTACTCCGACCCGGATGACCAGAACTACGTCTCCGTGTCCGGCGTGGCGGAACTGGTCCGCGACCAGGACAAGATCCGCTTCCTGTGGCGTGACATCCTGTCCACCTGGTTCCCGCAGGGTCCGGATGACCCGGAGGTGGCGCTTCTCAAGGTCTCCGTCGATCAGGCCGAATATTGGGACAGCCCGTCGAGCGCGATGGTTTATGCGTATGGGTATGTGAAGGCAAAGATCACCGGCGAGTCGCCGAACCCCGGCGAGCATGTGAAGATCGCGTTTCAGTAATGTGCATGTCTGGTGGAGTCTTGCCCCCACCC
>JAEZPL010000236.1 GCA_023413605.1 Pseudomonadota bacterium | reverse complement strand
GCTTCACCGTGACGCAGGCCAGTGCCTTCAGCAGCGGCATGGCGCCTTTGTGCACCAGCTCCAGCGTCAGGGGGAACAGAGTCTCCAGCCCGATCACGCCGAAGGCGGCCTGGGCGAAGGGCAGCCGCTTCTGGTCCTGGTCCTGCGGGTTGTGGTCGGACGCGATGGCGTCGATGGTGCCGTCGGCCAGACCCTCCACGATCGCGCGGCGGTCCATCTCGCCGCGCAGCGGCGGGGAGACCTTGGCGAAGGTGCGGTAGTCGCCGACGTCCGTCTCGGTCAGGGCGAAATAATGCGGGGCGGTGTCGCAGGTGACCTTCAGGCCGCGGCTCTTGGCGCGACGGATCAGGTCCACCGACTCGCCCGTGGAAATGTGGGCGAAGTGCAGCCGGCCGCCGGACAGTTCGAGCAGGCGCAGGTCGCGCTCGATCATGATGATTTCGGCTTCCCGCGGGATGCCGACGAGGCCGAGGCGCGTCGCGCGTTCGCCCGAGTTCATCATGCCGCCGCTGGCGAGGCTCGGCTCCTCCGGGTGCTGGACGATCAGCTTGTCGAAGGTCTTGGCGTAGCCGAGCGCGCGGCGCATGGCCTTGGCGCTGGCGATGGCCTTGGTGCCGTCGGTGAAGGCCACGGCCCCGGCGCGGGACAGCAGACCCATCTCGGTGATTTCGTTGCCGTCCGTGCCGCGGGTCGCGGCGGCGTAGGCGAAGACCTTGACCAGACGCACCTCGCGGGCGCGGCGCGCGATGAATTCCAGGCTCGCCACCTCGTCCGTCACCGGGTTGGTGTTGGGCAGCAGGGCCATGGCGGTGATGCCGCCGGCCACCGCGGCGCGCGAGGCGCTCTTGATGGTGTCCTTTTCCTCCTCGCCCGGCTCGCCGATCAGGACGCGCATGTCCACGAGGCCGGGGGCAAGGCATTGGCCGCCGAGGTCCACGACCTTGATCCCCTCCGGCATGCCGTCGTTGAACAGCGACGGGCCGAAGTCGGCGATTTTCGTCCCCTCCGTCAGCAGGGAGCCGGTCTGGTCCAGGCCGCTGGCGGGGTCGAGCAGGCGGGCGTTGCGGTAGGCGACGCGGGTGTTCGAGTTAGGCATGGTTCCCCCGGCTATCATTTTCATTGGGGCCGCGGGTCAGAAGGTCGAGCACGGCCATGCGCACGGCCACGCCCAGTTCCACCTGGTCGAGGATCATGGAGCGCTTGAGGTCGTCGGCAACCTCCGAATCGATTTCCACGCCGCGGTTCATCGGGCCGGGGTGCATGACCACCGCGTGCGGCTTGGCGACCGACAGCTTCTCGTAGTCCAGGCCGTAGAAGTAGAAGTACTCGCGCGTGGAGGGGATGTACTGGCCGCTCATCCGCTCCGTCTGGAGGCGCAGCATCATCACCACGTCGGCGTCCTTCAGGCCGGTCGCCATGGAATGGTGGACCTCGACGCCCAACCGGTCGATCTGCGACGGGATCAGCGTCGGCGGCGCGACGACGCGGACGCGCGCGCCCATGGCGTTCAGCAGGTGGATGTTGGAGCGCGCGACGCGGCTGTGCAGGATGTCGCCGCAGATCGCCACGATCAGCCCATCCAGCCGGCCCAGGCGGCGGCGGATCGCCAGCGCGTCCAGAAGGCCCTGCGTCGGATGCTCGTGGTGGCCGTCGCCCGCGTTGATGACCGAGCAGTTGACCTTGTCGGCCAGCAGCTTCACCGCTCCCGAGTCGGCATGGCGAACGACCAGCGCATCCAGATGCATGGCGTTCAGCGTCATCGCCGTGTCGATCAGCGTTTCGCCCTTCTTCACCGAACTGCCGTCCGACGACATGTTGATGACGTCGGCGCCGAGCCGCTTGCCGGCCAACTCGAAGCTGGTGCGGGTGCGGGTCGAGTTCTCGAAGAACAGGTTCACGATGGTGCGCCCGTCGAGAAGCAGAGACTTCTTCGAAGGCTGGCGGTTCTGCTCGACGTAACCATCGGCCAGGTCGAGGATGGTGGTGATCTCGCCGGCCGTCAGCCCCTCGATGCCAAGGAGGTGGCGGTGCGGGAAAATCGTCTGGTTGTGGGGCGATCCGGTCATGGTCCGGGACTATAGGAGCGGCGTGTTACGCCCGCAAGCGCCCCTCGCGGGCTTTCCTATACGGAAACCCCCTACACGTATGCGATGAGGCGTCCGCAGGCGAGGACGCCGATCCACAAGGTGAGCGAGGCGGCTCCGGCAAGGCGGGCGGCGCGGGGTGGGCGCTCGGCATCGGACCAGGCGGCCATGTGCCGGCCGACGTGGCTGTGGAAAGCCGCGATGTTGGCCAGCGCCAGGATGATGAGCGCCATTTTCGCCAGGAACATCGGGTTGCGGACGAGGGACGTCGCCTCGGTGACGAACAGAAGGACCCCCGTGGGGACCGCCAGGGCGAAGCCGGTCACCGCCACCGGAAGAAGCAGCCGCGACAGGGCATCCGCCGGCAGGCGCGCGGAGCGGACGCCCAGCAGCCGCAGGTCGAAGGCGAGGATGGCGCCGACCAGCAGGGCGAAGCCAAGGATGTGCACGACCTCGACCAGCGGATAGAGCCAGACCGACTGGCGGAGCGTGTCGCCGAGCCCGGACGACTCCAGTGCGGCAAGCCAGCCGTTTCCGGCGGGGCCCTGGTCATGGTCCATGGCCGTACGGCCTCAGCGCAGTTCGACCGTCAGGTTGCCGGACATGATGCGTTCCGCGCGCAGTTCGGCCGGGTCGGATTTCGCCGGATAGCCGACGACAGTCACCGTCTGGCCGGGCTTGATGGTGCCCGCCGGCAGGCCGCGCGCGGTCATGCGGCCGGGAGGGGCGAGGATCACATGCCAAACCTTGCCGTCCGCCTGGAGGTTCAGCATGGCGTGCGGATTGTCGAACGCGAACTGCTGGACGGTGCCGGTCAGGGTCAGCACCTTGCCGGAGTCGTAACCGCCCCAACCGTGATGCGCGAAGGCGGGGAAGGTGGCGACGGGCGCCACGGACAGCAGCGCGGCAACGGCAAGCTTGCGGGCTTTGGGCACGGTCGAACCTCCCCCCGTTCAGGCATCTTTGGAGAAGGTTGGGGCGAGGGAGTGGTCGGACAAGATGGCGCCGGACGAGCCGGAGGAGGGGGCGCCGGAATGGTTGGCGGGCTCGGTCGCGGCGGCCTCCGCCCAGGTGCGCCATGTGATGAAATAATCGTCGTGCAGCAGCGTGTGATGGCGCAGGGCTTCCGGGGTGCGCAGGGGGCGGTCGCCGTTCAGCAGGGCGGGGCTGCACACCGGGAATATGTCCTCGGTCAGCAGCCGTTCGCTGCGCAGGCCCGGCCAGTTGCCGGCCCCGAAGCGGATGGCGAT
>JAEZPL010000149.1 GCA_023413605.1 Pseudomonadota bacterium | reverse complement strand
TTCGGCGTCGGCTGGTCCTGGGGCGCCGTGGTCGCCGACGTCGGCCCGATTCCGGCGCCGGAGGTGCAGGAGATCCCGGACGACTTCCCCGTCCTGACGCCGTAAGAGCCGGACATGCGCAACCCGCTCGACCTCACCGGCCGGCGCATCCTGGTGACCGGAGCCTCCGCCGACAGCGACATCGGTCGGGAGCTGTGCCGCACCCTGGCCGACCTTGGTGCCGCGCTGACGCTGGTCGGCCGCCGGGCCGACGCGTTGGACACCACGCGCGCCCTGCTAGCGGAGCCAGACCGGCACGCCGTCGCCCCCTTCGACCTGACCGACCTGGACGCCATTCCCGGCTGGATGAAGGGGCTGGCCGAAGCCGGCGGGCCGTTCCACGGGCTGGTCCATTCCGCGTCGGAGCAGGGTTATTCCGTGCTGCGGCAGGTCAACCGGGCGCAGTTCGAGCGGTATTTCACCCTGAACGTCGGCGCGGCGCTGATGCTCGCCCGCGGCTTCCACCAGAAGGGTGTTTTCGCCTCCGGCGGCGGGGCCATCGTCTATGTCGGCTCGGTGGCCGGCCTGAAGGGGCAGAAGGGCCGTTCGCTCTACGCCGCCAGCAAGGCGGCCCTGGTGTCGGTGGCGCAATCGCTGGCGCTGGAATTGGCCGACCGGAATATCCGCGTCAACGTGGTGGCCCCGGCCGTGGTGCTGGGCGCCAAGGCGGAACAGCAGTTCGCCATGCTCCCCGCCGAACAGAACGCCGCCCTCGCCGCCGCCCACCCCCTCGGCTACGGCACGCCGCAGGACGTGGCCGACGCCGTCGCCTACCTGCTGGCCGACAGCGGACGCTGGGTGACCGGAACGGCGATGCCGGTGGACGGCGGCTTCACCGCGCAGTAAGCCGCGCCCGCAACACCTCCGCGATCCGCACCGCGCCCTGGCCATCGACGATGCCCGCCAGACGCTCCGCCATGGCAACGCGGCGCGGCGGGTCGGCCCACAGGGCCAGCGCCACCGCCGCGATCCGGTCGGCTGCGTCCGGCGCACGGCCATTCACCAGAGCGCACCAGCCCAGAGCCTCCGACTGGCGGGCGGCCTCGTCCTGGTTGTCGGCGATGGTGACCAGCACGGCCGGCGTGCCGATGGCCGCCAATTCCGCCGTCGTCGTGCCCGCCGCCGAAACGGCCAGCCCGGCCCGAGCCATCAACTGACCCATGCGGGGCGTGTCGCGGTGCACGCGGACGCGCTCGCCGAAGGAACGCGCCGCGTCCTCCACCGCCCCGGCGTTCGGCGCGGCCCCGCCGACGGCAATGTCGAGCCGCACCCCCGGCGGCAAGGCCGGGGCAAGCCGCGCCAGCACCGGCACCGAAAGCTCGAGCGGGTCGGAACCCCCGAAGGTCACCAGCAGAGACGACCGCTCCCCCAGCGACGCCTTGGCAGCCGCCGCGGCCGCGCGAACTTCCCGCCGCAGCGGCGCGTAGGCCGGGCCGGCCAGCACCGTGGCCGCAGGGTTCCCCACGCCGTAGGGCAAGCCTGCGGCGTCCGGCGCGGCGTTGACGATCAGGTCGGCGTGCAGGGGCTCCCCGGTTCCGGCGTCGTCGAAGGCCAGCACGCACAACCCCGAGGCGGCCAAACCGGCCCGCCAGCCCCCTCCGAAGCCATAGCCGTCCACCACCACGGCGACGGCCCCGATCTTCGCGGCGACGTCCAGAGTCCCGGCGAGGTCATCGGCACTTCCCGGCTCCGCCGCGATGCGATGAACGGTCATGCCGGACGTCCGCAAGCGGTCTTCCAGCGCCGCCGGCAGCGCCGCGGCCAGGAAGTGACCGGCAAAGCCGATGTCCTGCAACGCCTCCGCAAGGGCAAGGCAGCGCATGACGTGCCCCGCGCCGATGGACGCACCGGCGTCGGCGCGCAGCAAAATCGCGGGCGGCATGGAGCGCGCTCCGCTCAATGCAGAGTCGGCGCGTTGGGACCGGTCGGCCGCAGCCGGGCACGGGCGGAGGACAGCAGGAAGGCGTGCCAGAACAGCGCCAGCAGCGCCGCCGGCAGGCCGCTGACCTCATGGCCGGGCAGCGCGGAGATCCCGGCGGCGTGGGCCATGGCGGCGTTGGCGGCGTTCACGCTTTTCTGCGCCGCCGGGCCGATCAGGGCCAGCGTCTCGCCCAACGCCTTGGCGTCCAGGCGCAGGGTCGCGGGCGCTACCGTCATCTGCGCGGCCCCTTCGCGCACGCGGCCGATGGCGATGTAGGCCTCCAGCAGGTCCTGCCGGTCCTCAGGGCGCAGCACGGCGGCGACCACGCGGTTGCCGGTCAGCGGGCCGGTGCCGTCGAACTCGAACACCACCGCGCGCTCAATCTGCCGGGTCTCGGCCAAAGCGGCGGCACGCTCCCCCGCCGGCACGTTCGTCAAACGCGCCGCCTCCGCGAACATCTCCGGCCGCTCCCCGCCCTCGGCATGGACCACCAGAGGCGCGTCCACCGTTGCCGCGAGGGCCAGGCGGCGGGCCATGATGTCCACGGCGGCCTCAGGCCCTTCGCCCATGGCTTCCTGAAGCAGTTCGGTGCCCTTGCGCAGCATGACCTCGGCAAAGCTGATCTCCGGGGCGAAGGCGGTTTCCTGGTTCATGGCGCTGGCTCCTGCCGCAAGGGGATGCGTGTTGTACGCTACCACGGCGGTCAATGGTAGCCGATCGCACCCGTGACCTTGCCCCGGAAGACCCAGTAGCTGTAGGCGGTGTAAACCAAAATCGTCGGAATCAGGAAGGCCATGCCGATCAGCAGGAAGACCTGCGTTTCCGGCGGCGCGGCGGCCTCCCACACGGTGATGCGCGGCGGGATCAGGACCGGCCACAGGCTGATGGCCAGCCCCAGGAAGGACAGCGCGAACAGCCCCATGGCGAAGACGAAGGGCAGCACCTCGCGCCCCTCGTCCAGGGAGCGCCACAAGCCGAAGGCCAGAACGGCCACCATCAGCGGCACCGGCGACAGCAGCAGTATGTTCGGCACAGCGAACCAGCGCTGGGCGATAACCGGCTCCAGGAACGGCGTCCACAGGCTGACGATGCCGATCATCACCAGCACCGCGATCAGAAGCCGCCGCGTGATGCGGAAGCACCAGTCCTGCAACCGCCCGATCGTCCGCCAGACGAGCCACGTGCTGCCCAGCAGCGCGTAGCCGGCGATCAGCGCCACCCCGCAGAACAGGCTGAAGGGCGTCAGCCAGTCCAGCATCCCGCCGGCGAAGTTCCGCCCCTGCACCTCGATCCCCTGGATGAAGGAGCCCAGCACGATCCCCTGCGCGAAGGTGGCCAGCAGGGAGCCCAGGAAAAAGGCCTTGTTCCACACATGCCGGCTGGTGCGCGCCTTGAACCGGAATTCGAAGGCCACGCCGCGGAAGACCAGGGCGATCAGCATCAGCAGCAGCGGCAGGTACATGGCCGGCAACACCACCGCGTAGGCGATGGGAAAGGCCGCGAACAGCCCCGCCCCGCCCAGGATCAGCCACGTCTCGTTGAAGTCCCAGACCGGCGCCACGGAGTTCATCATGACGTCCCGCGCCTCCTCGCTGGGCGCGAAGGGGTAGAGAATGCCGATGCCCAGGTCGAAGCCGTCCATCAGAACATACATGAAGACGGCGAATCCGATGATGGCGACCCAGGCGAGCGTAAGGAGACTGCCTTCCATGGACGTCACTCCGCTGGTTCGATGGATTCGCCGGGCAGCGACAGGGGCCGCTTCGGCCGGTGGGCTTCCCGTGCGGCCGGCGGATGCTCGTCGTCGACGGGCATGGACGGCCCGATCTTCAGCAGGCGGATCAGGTAGTAGGTGCCGAAGCCGTAGATCAGCGTGTAGGCCACCACGAAGGCGAGCAGCGAGAACAGCACCGCCCCGCCGCTCAGCGCCGGGGTCACCCCGTCGGCGGTGCGGATCATGCCGTAGACCACCCAGGGCTGGCGCCCAAGCTCCGTCGTGAACCAGCCGGCCAGGATCGCCACGAATCCGATGGGCATGGAGGCCACCAACACCCAGTGAAACCAATTCGGCGTGTACAGGCGCCCCCTGATCCGCTGAACCAGATGGATCAGCGCCAGAACCAGCATGACGATCCCCAGACCGACCATGATGCGGAAGGTCCAGAACAGAATCTCCGGGTTCGGGCGCTCGTCGACGGGGAACTGCTTCAAGCCGGGAACGGATCCGTCGAAGCTGTGGGTTAGAATCAGGCTGGAGAGCCCTGGAATGCCGATCTCGAAATGGTTCCTTTCGGCCTCGTTGTCGGGAATGGCGAAGAGGATCAGGGGAGCGTTCGGCCCGCCTTCCCAACTGCCTTCCATGGCGGCGATCTTGGCCGGCTGGTATTTCAGCGTGTTCAGCCCATGCTCGTCGCCCAGGAAGATTTGCAGGGGCGCCAGCACCGTGATGAGCGCCAGGGACATGCTGAGCCCGACCCGCGCGTGCTCCAGGAAACGGTTGCGGATCAGGTAATAGGCGCTGATGCCGGCGACCACGAATCCGGTGGTCAGGAACATGGCCGTCAGCATGTGGGCCAGCCGGTAGGGGAAGGAGGGGTTGAAGACCACCTGCCACCAGTCGGTGACGTAGAACCGGCCGTCCCGCAGTTCCGCCCCGGCGGGGGTTTGCATCCAGCTGTTGGCCGACAGGATCCAGAAGGTGGACAGCACCGTCCCCAGCGCCACCAGCACCGCCGCCATGAAGTGGATGCCGCGAGGCACCCGGTCGCGCCCGAACAGCAGGATGCCGAGGAAGGCGGCCTCCAGGAAAAAGGCGGTGACCACCTCGTACTGGATCAGCGGGCCCAGCACGTTGCCCACGATGTCCGACCAGCGGGACCAGTTGGTGCCGAACTGGTAGGTCATGACGATGCCGGAAACCACCCCCATGCCGAAGGAGATAGCGAAGATCTTGGTCCAGAATTCAGACAGGCTGCGATAGAGCGCGTTGCCGGTGGCCAGCCATCGCC
>JAEZPL010000145.1 GCA_023413605.1 Pseudomonadota bacterium | reverse complement strand
TCGTCATCCTCGACAACCTGTCCAGCCATAAGAGCGAAAAGGCCAAGGCCATCCTCAAGGCGCGCGGCGCTTGGTTCCTCTTCCTGCCGCCCTACAGCCCCGACCTCAATCCCATCGAGATGGCTTTTGCCAAGCTCAAAGCTCATCTCCGACGGATCGGCACCCGCACCATCGAAGAGCTGTGGAAAGCCGTCGGTTCCATCTGCGACCTCTACACACCCGACGAGTGCTGGAATTATCTCAGGCACGCCGGATACGCGTCAGATTAAACGCTCGAAACTCTAGAAGGGATGGAAGGACGGGTTGATCGCTTTTCGCGTCGCGCTGTAGAGCGGTTCCGCGTGGGACCGCACCCAGTTGCCGAAGGACGTCTTGGCAAGGCGGCTGCCCGCCTCGACCGTCGCCAGAAGCGGGTTGCGGCCATGATGGACGGCGATCCGCCGCACCTCATCGATGGTCCGCCGGAACTGCAGGTTCGACACGCCTTCATGGGTCATGTGCCCGACGATCCGGGGCTCGTACACCCCCCAGCCGCCGACGGTGTGCAGCCGCAGGAACCAGTCGTATTCCATGGCACAGCGCAGGTTCGGATCGAACAGCCCGATGCGCTCGAACGCGGAACGCCGAGCCAGGACGGTGGGGTGGTTGATCGACGGCATGCGCTTGTGCAGCAAGCGGACGTAATCCGCATCGCCCCGGTACCGGTAGGCCGGGCGGCCATCCACATAGAAGATCAGGTCGCCGAAGACGAAATCGGCGCCCGACCGTTCCAGAGCGGCCACCGCCTGTTCGAGCTGGTCGGACGACATCCAATCGTCGGCGTTCAGGAATTGGACATAGGCCCCGCGGGACAGCGCCACGCCCTTGTTGAAGGCGTCGCTGATGCCGCGGTCGGGCTCGCTGATGCAGACGTCCCGATCCGCGCGGATCCGCGCCTGCGCCCGCCCGACCGTCCCATCCGTCGATCCGCCGTCGACGACGACGTGTTCGAAATCACGGAAACTCTGCCCATGCAGGCTGTCGACCATACGGTCGAAGTGGCGGACGGCGTTCATGGTCACCGTCACCACGGAGACCGCCGGCGTCGTCGCGGCGGCCCCGTCGTCGCGGCGGCGGGCGGCTGTTCCGTCATAGGCGGCAAGCGTCGGGTACTGCGTGTGTCGTTTCTTCATGATCCCTCCTGCCTTCCGACACCGTCGCGGGCATTGCCGGCGATGGAGCGGGTCTTGGCGGGCCCTTACGCGGGGCCCCTTTGCATGGATGGCTGTTGCAAGGATGGCCGTTGCATGGACGGGTTGTGCTGTTGCCGCAATTCATTCCTCCATGCGTTGTTGTACGCCATCAAATAACCCAAAGTACTCCAGTAAATACAAAGGCTCATGTTCGGGTTTGAGATGAGGTGAGCGATGGAAAGGCCAAGGAA
This sequence comes from Pseudomonadota bacterium, assembly GCA_023413605.1. GTDB lineage: Bacteria > Pseudomonadota > Alphaproteobacteria > Azospirillales > Azospirillaceae > Azospirillum. Next base: position 11,363 of record JAEZPL010000145.1, on the reverse strand, counting down.
CGCCCACTTCATCGCCTGTCCATCCTTGTACCGCTCGTCCATGCCAGGACTCAGGCGGGTGAGCGGCAGGACGGCCATCGAAACCACCGCGATGAACAGCAGTGTGCCGACCACGCCGACGTTGGACAGCAACGTCATGGCCAGGCTGCTCGGCTTGTGGCTTCCCAACCCGATGCCGATGCCGTAGGTGTCCGACAATATTTCCAGGGCCATCGCGTCGACGCCCGAGCGCTGCTCAAACGAGGAGGTCTCGTTCTTTTCCAGAACCATCTTTGACCAGATGTCGGACACCTCGTGGGAATAGAGCTGGAGCACATAAATTCCCGCCGAGAACGTGACGAAGAGGGCGACGATGGCGGCCAGTCCGGACACCGTCAGCTTGCCCCGACCCAGGGCCGACCGCATCGTCAGCTTCATGATGTCCGGGGCAACGATCAGAACGAAAACGCCAAGAAGAACGAAGGCCGTGCTGGACGTCGACACCAGCATTGTCGCGACGCACCCAAACACCAGAAGGGAATGGGACAGCATTGGCCGCCGCAGCATCACATGCCAGCTGAAGAAGAGAAAGGCGATGAAATAGTAAGCGACGGCGGACGGTTCACTGAACAAGCCGTTGACGCGGAGAATGTACCCGGCCAACACCTGCCCGTGGGCGTTGGCATAGCCGGCGTTCGAGAAAAAGAAGCGGTTGGGAAACGGTACGCCGGCGTAGTATCCGGCCATCTGCCAAACACAGGACCCAATTCCGATGATGATCGCCAGAATGAATCCCTTGCGGAAGCATTCCAGAACGCCTTGTGTCCCCAGCTTCGCGCCCTGGTGGGCGATGGTCAGGACCGTCAAGGTGTTCAACGCCAAATAGGCCAGCTGCGTGACGTTCTCCCGGCGAAACTCATAGGGGGCCGCCCGGTCGAGGTTGAAGGCGTCGGTTCCCCCGATCACATAGACTTTGCCCTGGAACACGACGATGGCAAACCACAGCAGCGCCACGGCGACCGCAACAAGGCAGAAAAGCGGGAGCATGTCCTTGAGAAGGCGCGTCTCAACCGCATCGCCTCCGCAGAAAAGTTCAAAAAGCGTCCGTCCAATCATCAAGAGGGCAAAGAAGTAGGCGGGCTGCAATCCGATGGAGCCGGCGTTGATCACGGCCGCGGCGGCGAAAACAGACAGCCAGATGATCGCAACGAGGCTGTAGCGCCATGGCAGCACCGTCAGGATCAAACACATCGGTATGAACAGCAGGCCTGTGATGGTCACTGCGAACTCCGTCAAAGCGTTTGAAGCGCCGTCGTGGCGATGAATACTCCAGTGCACGCCGTGCGTATCAAACGACAGATTGGTCAAACGACAGATTGGGCGATCTGCATGAGGCGGTCGCCGAAGTTGCTCCAGCTCAACCGGGTCCGGTAGTCCCGGGAACATCGCGTCGCCATGTCCCGATACCGGCTCGCCGAACGGATCACGTCGAGAATTGCCGACGCGTAGCGGTCCGCCGGATCGTTCCGGCCGAGACAAATCCCGGTCTCTCCGTTCTTCACGATCGTTGGAATCCCCCCGACCGACGACGTCACCGAAGGGATGCCGAAGGCTGCCGCTTCGCAGAACACCATGCCGTAGTTTTCCGCGCGCGACGGAACAAAAAGGAAATGGGACTTCTCCAGCAGGTTCCGGAATATTTCGGCGTGCGAAGGATTGTCCTTCCTTAACAGCCCGTAACTCTTTGCAAAGGCGGGCAGCGGCACCGGCGCCTTGTCGATGCCGACGACGTGAAGGGACAGCGAAACGCCGTTTCCGGCCAGCTTCGCGCAGGCGTCGAGAACCAGGTCGGCGCCCTTCCGCTCCCATTCCCGACCGATGAAGAGAATGTGGAGGTGCTCCATGGATTTCGAACCGATGAGGGACGCGACGGCCGCGGCGTCCGGCTCGTCGATGTTCGCGCCGAACGGCACCACATGCACCTTCCCGGGGTCGGCGCCGTAATCCCGCACAGCGCTGTCCGCGGCCCATTGCGACGGATAAATGGCGGCTGAACAGTTGGACAGTGCCCGCCGGTCCAGGTCATGGCCCTTGCGAAGGTACTCCGGGGCGCAGCTGCGGAACGAATCGTAGAATCCGACGACGTTCCGGAAGGTGGCGTCCGCGCAGAAGATTGTCGGGATCGGAAGATCGAGCCAGCCGACGAGATGGGATCCCGGGCAAAACAGCACGTCCACAGCCTTGCCCTTCAACCGGCGCTCGACCTGCCGGGCCAGGCTGCGAAGCAGCAGCGGCTCCCGGTCCGGGCGATACACCATATCCCTGGCGCGGTAATAGGCGTAGCGCGGGGCGAAAATATACTTCAGGCGATCGTCCAGGGGAAATATCGGAAAGACCTTTTCCGATTTGCGTTCCAGTTCCTTGAGTATGGAATAGGGGTGCCCGGATTGGACATTTATATCGCTCGCCGCCGATTCATAAACATAGGCAACACGCATTGCTCAGGCCCCCGTCATGCGCCGCATCAATGGATTGCCCTTGTCCGGCGATCTGCTGTCCGGCGATCTGCCCAGCCGGCGGCCTTGTCCGACCGCAGCGCGCCGACCGCCTGGAGCAGCCGCTCCGTCGCGCGGTCGATGTTGGCGTTGCCGCTCAACGAGGGGCGCAGGCGGCTCAAGGCGCGCAGATGCTTCGCGGCCGAGTCGATGAACGGCTCGTCGAGGCGGTCGGCAAGTCCGGCGCGGGACAGCGCCCGGAAGGACGCGGCGGCCGGCCTTTCCACGCAGGCTTCCAGAAGGCCCAAGGCGCGCGCGCGCCGTTCCGCGCCGGCCTCGGGCATGTGGAGGTTCGGGAGGCTCGGGCCCGGTCCGTGATCCGGGGCCGCGCCGTCGCGCCGCATCGAACGGCCTGCGGCGCTTCGCAGGCGCCGGTACGCGGCCCTGTAGAATTCCGCGCAGCTCGACGCCTGGCCCTGGACGGGCTGGTAGGCGATGTTCAACGACCCGGCCCAGTCGTTCCATTTGTGAGCGTGCATGCCCAGCAGCGGGGACACGGCGATCCAGGGAATGCGCAGGGCGTCTGCGACGATGGCCCCGTGCATCGCTTCCGTGATTATGAGATCGGTGCCGCGAAGGTCGGCCAGCACGTCTTCGACCGGCGCGGCCGGATCGATGTGGTGGATGCCGGCGGCGTCGCAGGCGTCCTTCCATCGGCCGACGAGCGCGCTTTCCCAATGCGGCATGAACGACACCGGGTGCGAGCGCCGCGCCTCCGGCAGCGGCATTGTCCGGATCAGAGTCGCGGGGTCGCCCAGGATGAAGCTCGGCGGCAGCCCCAGGGCCTTGGCGCTCAACGGGCCGCGCACCCCATAGAAGGTCCAGAGCGACGGGTCGGTCTTCGGCAGGCGCCCGTATCCGACGCCACTGCCGAGCACGATCTTGACCGGTTCCTCGGGAACGAAATGGTTGATCACAGTCCCGATCCCCAGGAACAGCTCCTCTTCACTGTCGTCAAGGAAATCGGGCAGCAGCTTCGGCCAGAGCCAAAGATTCAGATCGTCGCCGAAATTGGCCTGGGTGTAACCGAAATTGTGCATCCGAGGCATTGCTGCACTCCGCTGACGGTCCATGCGTTGGCGCTGCCGCGCCGGGATCCGGCGCCTCACGCGGCGAGGATGTCGGCGTAGAGCGCGACCATCCTGTCCGTGTACCGGTCAAGGTCATAGGGTTGGTTCCAGTACTGCTCATAGGCGCGGCGGGTCTGGCGTTCCGCCTCCACCGGGCCGCGCAGACGGTGTATGGCCACGGCCAGCGTCGCGTCGTCCCCCGCCGGAACCGTGATGCCGCCGCCCAACTTGCGGACGAGCGCGCCGGCCGCGGTGGCCTCGCTGGCGATCACCGGCAACCCGTTGGCGACCGCCTCGATGCCGACCAGGCTTCCGGTCTCGTGCCAGCGGGACGGAAAGACCAGCGCCCGCGCCGAGCGCATCATGCGGTTGACGGTCTCGCAATCGACCCATCCGGTCATCGCGATGCGAGGGCAGAGGCGCTGGACCTCCTCCCGCAAGGGGCCGTCGCCGACGACGACGGCCGGAACGCCGGTTTCCAGGACGGCCTTGGCGAATGCCAGGATTCCTTTTTCGGACGTCAGCCGGCCGACGAACAGGAACGGCTCGTTCCGCTCCGCCGGCGCCCGGCTTGACCGCGTGACGTCCACCGGGTTGGGCACCACATGCTGCTGCAGCGCTCCCGGCATGATCGACGCGGTCGTGTCATGGCTGAAGTCCGAGACATGGACGAGGTGGACCGTCCCGCCGGCGCCGGCGATGGCCCGTTTGACGCCGAACTGGCGGGTGACGCGCACCGCCTTGTACAGGCCGCCGAGCCGGTCGCAGTTCCGGACCATGCAGGCGGCCGACATCGGCTTCTGTTCGCAGGGCTGATGCGTGGCGAAGTCGTAGTAGATGCCGTTTGGGCAGACCATGAAATAGTCGTGAAGGGTCACGACCACCCGAAATCCCGCGTCGCGGGCGGCGGCGATCACGCTGGGGCTGAACGCCTTCGTCCATTGGTGGACGTGGATGATGGCCCGCCCCGGATCGAGGTCGGCGATGCGTCGGCGGAACTCGCCCCGCACGCTCCGGTTCCACACGCCGTTGGCGGCGGCGGCCAGCTTGTTGGGGGTTTGCCAGACCTCTTCCGCGCGGATGTGGACCACCTCGATCAACGGATGGGACATCAGATCGGGCGAAAGCGGTTCGACGGCGTAGAAGAACCGGACCGGGATCCCGCGTTTCGCAAGGCCGATGGCGTTCTGGATGGCGATGCGCGACGCCCCGCCGTTGATCGAGCCGAAGTCGCTGACGATCACGACGGAAAGTCGGTCCGGCACGCGCACCGGCGGCTCATCGTCCATCCGTCGAGGCATAAGCACGGTTTGCACGGTGGCGGTTCCCATCTGCTGTGGCCGACTTCGGGGCGTTCAGGGCGCGTAGTATTCCTTGGCGTAGCGCCTGACGTAGCCGGCGTTCATCCCGGCATAGCGGCGGGGGTTCACGCGGTTCAGGATCGCGCCGGTCAGCGGGAATCCGACGGACGCGAAAAGCCGGACGGTGTTGGCGATCAGCTCCGGCGGCGTGGACCGCCAAGCGACGGCGAGGATCGACGCGTCGACCAGCGGGCACAGCATCAGGGCGTCGGACACCAGGCTGGTGGGCGGCGTGTCGACAATGATCAGGTCGAACCGCTCGCGCGCCTCGTCCAGGATCTCTTTCATCCGCGGCGATCCGAGCGTGTGCGGCGACGGGACCTTCGCGTCCATGGCCGTGACGACCATCAGCCCGGACGCCGGGTCGGCCCGCATGACCTCCTCAAGGGAGTTCCGCCCGCTGAGCAGTTCCTCCATCGCCGGCTTCTGCGGCAGGCCGAGATCGCTCGCCAAAGAGGGGCGCCTCAGGTCGCCATCCAGCAGCAGCACCTTATTGCCGGCTTGCGCGGCGATGCGGCCGATGGTGATCGCCAGCATCGTCTTGCCCTCGTCGGGCACGCAGGAGGTCAGCATCACCACGCGCGTCGGCCGTTCGACGTTCGACAGCATCAGGATCGTGCGGATGGACCGCAACGCTTCCGTGAAGCCGCAATGGGGCTTCAGAAGGGCATCCACCGACGGATGGCGGCGGCTGAAGGCCCGGCGGCGCGTTTCCGGCACCATGCCCATCACCGGCAGGTCGGTGACGCGTTCCAGCTCCTGCTGCGTGTGCACGCCCCGCGACATCAGTTCGATCACCGCGACGGCCACCAGGGCCAGCATCACGCCGACGATCAGCGACAGGGCCTTCAGGATGATCCTGTTGGGATAGCTGTAGCCGATCGGCGTTTCGGCGCGCGACAGGATCCAGGCTTCCACCTGCTGTCCGTCGACCTGCACCGACGCCTTGCCTTCGCCCTCCAGGAAGGTGTTGAACAGGAACCGGGCGGCTTCGGCTTCGCTGATCAACTGGCGGAGCCGAACGGACGCGCGGCTGACGTCGTCGTTCTGCGCGCTCAGCTCCTCCATGCGCCGTTCGAGCTGCCGCTCCTGTCCCTTCGCCACGTCCACTTCCGAAACCAGGCCGCGGCGCACCGTCGTCACCTCCTCGGAAATGCGCCCGCGGATCTCCGCCAGCTTGGCGTTCGCGTCCACCACGGTCCGGTGCCTTGGGCCGAAGGTCGTGCGCAGCTGCGCGATCTGCGCCATCATCGCGTTCTCCTCCGACCGCAGGCCCTGGATGATCGGCGAATTCGCGATGACCGGCGTGCTGATGATGTCGCGCCCCTCCTTGAGGATCCCGTCGATCTCGCGGACCTGGGCTTCCGCGTTGATGCGCTTGCGGCGCGCTTCGAGCAGCTGGCTGCTCAGCGTCACGATCTGCTGGTTGCCGAGCGTGGTGTTGCCGACGTCGACGATGTTGTGCTCGGCCCGGAACGCGGTAACGGCGCTGTCCGCGTCGAGCATGCGCTGGCGCAGGTCCTTGACCTTGCCGCCGAGCCAGGTCACCGCGCGCTGGGTGGCGTCGTACTTGGCCTCCAGCCGGCTCGACAGGTAGAAGTCCAGCACGTCGTTGACGATCAGCGCCGCCTTTTTCGGCGACACCGATTCCAGGCGGACATTGACGGTGTAGGAACGGCCGTCGTTGATCACCTGAAGGCGGTTGCGCAGGTTGGACAGCACGAACGAGCGCACGAGGTCCGCCGGATAAACCGACGGATCGACCGGATCGGGGCGCAGCGCGTCGATGATCCAGTCCGGTGTGTAGGCGTCGAGTCCGAGAAGGTTCAGCGTCGTGAGAGGAAGCCCCGGATCCTGACCCAACAGCGGGTTGAATTCCGGGTCATTGACAAGGTTGAGCTTGTCGACGACGCGCCCGACGAGTTCGCGGGACTGGATGACATCGATCTGGCTTTGGATGTAGGGCCGGTCGACGACCGAGCCGGACGCCGCGGCGTTCAGCACGCTGCTCAGTTCCATCGCCGCGCCGCCGCGCAGCAGCAGTTGGCCGTTGGCCGTGTACCGGGGCGTCAGGTTGCTGATCACCTCGTTGTTGACGACGGTCACGGCGGCAATGATGGCGACGATGATGAACTTGTGGCGCCACAGTTTCCGGCCGATGTCGGCGATGCTGATCGTGTCGCCCCTGGCCGGCTCCGCCGTGATCGTGCTGTAGCGTCCTGGGATGATGTTCATGGTCCGCCATTGCCTTTGGTTTCAGCGATAGCCGCGCCAGCGGTGCGGCGTCGGCGCCCGCCCTATGCGGCGAGGTCCTGCGATCCATTCCTTGCAGTGCGGCATAGCCGCCGAAGGAAACGAAGCAGCGAGCAAGGCCGACGATCAACTAAAATTGATATAAAAGCCGATCCAAGTTGATTATCGGCGAAATTCATTATGGCCAGCAATACATTAAACCGCAATGCACAATCAGCAGCAGCACGCAAAATGCTTCAAACTATACTTTAAGCGCAAAAGTACAAGCCGATTTTAAAAATGTAACGAACGCGGCCCGCGCAGCGTCGGCGGGCCAATGTGCCGGCGGGCCGGTGGCTGCGATGGCGGGGGCGGCGCCACCTCACCCCGCCGCCTCGCGCAGCCGTCGGGTGGCTTGCCTCGGCGCGTCGGCTTCGAGATCCCGTTCGATCACGCGCGCCAGTTCGTCGAGCAGGTGGAGGTTCTTCGGCCTGCGCAGGTAGCTGGCCTTGGTCTTCGACAGCAGGCCGGCGCAGGCGGTCAGGTGGGATGCCGCCCGATGGCCGGAGAGGAGCGCGTCACCGAAGCGCGCGACGTAGGTGTTGGCCATCAGCTCCGTCAGGCGGACCTGGTAGGGCAGATCCTCCAGGCGCAGGTCGGTGCCGGGCCTCGGAAAATAGAACCGCGCAAGGCGGCGCGGAACGTCGCTGAACCGGTCGGGCGTGCCGCACACCCATTTGTCCATGTTGAGGCCCATCTGCCGCATCGCGGTGACGGGTGTCCTGATCGATGCGTTCACGACGTGACGGAAAAGCTTGATTTCCGGCCAGCCGGGCAGGGCAAACCCGTCTTCGCCGATCGCCAGCACGTCGTCCGAGATCAGGCGGTGCCCGCGGGCGATCAGGGCGGCCGCGGTGGTCGATTTCCCAGCCCCCTTGATCCCGGCGATGGCGACGGCGACGCCGTCCACCTCCACCGCGGTGGCGTGGAACACCGTCAGGCCGCGCTGGTGCAGCAGGATCGCCAGCCCCACCCCCTGGACGGCGTATCTCAGCAGATCGTCCGAGCCGCCGGTGGGGTTGAACAGCAGCGTGTCGCCGTTGCGCACCGTCAAGGCGCCGACCGTCTTCCACCCGATGTGCGTGTCCATGCCGTGCTTGTCGAAACGGCAGCGGCTGATCGGGCCGCCATCGGAAAACAGGGCCGGCTCCCCGCCGCGGCGCACCCGGATGTCGATGCCTTTGCCGGCACCGGGACGAAGAGACGGGAACTCCACGTCGGAATCGATCTGCAGACCGAACGCCTCATACCGGAAATTCATGGCCAATATCCTTTCTGTCGGCCTGTGCGATGGCCGGCGTCGGCCTGGATTCCCACCGCTCCCGCTGTTCCAGCCAATGGGCCAGGGCGGTCACCCGCATCAGTCCGAAGAGATCCGTTCCTTTGATCCGCCCGCCGCCGCGCAGGATCTCGCACTGGTTGATGGCGACGTGGGGATCGACGTGTTCGTGGAGCCGCTCGGCGTTCCGCCGCAGCAGACCGATGATGGCCGGCGCGGTGGCGCGCAGCCCGTCGACGATGAAATCGGTGAAGTCGGCCTTGTCGGTGCGCCATTGCACGCGCGGGGGAAGCTCTCCGTCCAGGCCGCGGCGGACGACGCAGCGGGTCCAGCCGTGCCGCGCCTTCAGATGCCCCGGCAACGACAGGCACAGTTCCATAAGGCGCCGGTCCATCATCGGAAACCGGACCTCGACGTCGTAGGCCGTGGCCAGCAGGTCCAGCGTTTCGAGCGCGTGGGCGCGCCGCCCGACCTCGTAGCCTTGAAGGTGGGCGAGCCGCTGCTGCCCGTCCGCGGGAACCGCGCGCCGTGGATGGCGCAGCGATCTGCCGACGAGGCGCATCACCGTCCGGGGGCTGAGCCCCATGTTCAGCACGAGGCCTGGGGCCTCGGCCAGCAGCCGCCGGGTCTGGCCAGACCGCACGAGGTCGGTGATGTGATGAGTCCCGTGGGAGACGGTCTCGTCACCGCCGTGCCCACACAGAAGCATCCCGACGCCGCGGCTGCGGGCGACGTCCAGCACGACGGCGTTGAACGGCATTCCCGGCGCGTCGAAGGGCTGGCGGAAATGCTCGACCAATGCGGCGATCCGGGCAACTCCGGCGGTTGGATCCTCGACGACCAGGACGCTTTCGAAAGCGCCCGCCGCCAGCACGGCGTCGATGTAGCGGCGTTCGTCGATCGCCGGATGGTTGGGAAAGACGCGCGACACGGCGATCAGGGTCTGGTCCGGCGCCCGGCGCTGGCGCGACGCCACGCAGGCGATCGCCGACGAGTCCAGACCCCCGCTGAGCGACAGGGCGACCGGGCCGTCCGTCGGCATGCGGTTGCGCACCGCACTCACGAAGGCGTGGCGAAAGGCCTCCAGATGCTCGCCGTCCGACGCCGGCGGGGCCGGCGGAACCTCCGCGAAATCGTGGAAGCGCGCGACGCGCGCGACGCCGTTCCGAACATCGAGGGTACAGCCCGGCGGAAGGCGGCGGATGCCGTCGTATACCGTGCCTTGCGGATCCGAGAGGTCGCCGTCCAGGAAGGCGGCCACCGCGCTGCGGGCGGGCGTTGGCCGGATGGCCGGATCGCACAGCAGGCCGCGCACGTCCGAGGCGAAGGCCGTCCGCCCGTCCCCCTCGCAATAGCAGAGCGGTCTGGTCCCCACCGGGTCGCGCGCGCAGAACAGGCGCCCCGCCGCGCCGTCCAGCACCGCGAAGGCGTATTCGCCTTCCAGGAATTCGACGCAATCGGCCCCCCAGCGGCGGTAGGCGGCGGCGATCAGCCGGGCGGCCTCCCGCCGGGGGCAGGGCGCGTCGGCGATGATCCGCGCCGCGGCGCAGTCGTCGAGCCGGGCATGGGCGACCACGATCAAACCTTCGGAAACGGCGATGCAGGATGGACCGCCGCGCTGGGCAGAGACGGCCAGCGCGCCGCGTCCGGCGGTCCTGACAAAAGCTTGCCCGGCGGCAATCGGGGCGGACCGGTGTTCCAACGCCGAAGCGAGCCAGTCCGCGGCGCCGGCCGGAAGCTGCGGGCCGCCGGCGTTGAGGAATCCCGCGATGCCGCCGCTGCCGCTCATGGCACCGCAAGCCGCGTGATGACGGAGAAACGCGCGATGCGGTTGGAAGGGCCTCCCGTCAGCACGCGGCCCCCATGGCAGAGCCAGGCGTGGGCCTGGAAGCCGCTGCCCGCGCCCCGGTGGACACCGATGACCAACTCGCTGGAATGGCCCAGAAGACGAAGGAACAGAGCCGCCGCCAGCGCCTGCGTGAGGCAGGTGGCGCCCGGCACGATCCGGGCGCTCCGGTCGACAGCCCAGGCGGCCCCTCTGGCGCGTCGAACCGAGGCGCGGCGGGTTGAGAGGCAGCGGGGCACCCGCGCGGTCATGCGCAGGAACGTCGAATAGGAGCCGAGGCTGATCCATGCCCGGGCGACGAGCACGAAGACGAGCGCCAGCGGCAAGGCGAACAAACGCGCCATCGGCCTCTCTCACGCGGGGGGGTGTTGTGGCGAACCGTTCCTCACGATCAGCCCGGCCGTTTCCAACTGCTCGACCAGCGCCGCGACGTCCTTCGCGCACTGTTCGTCGGGCACGTCGAAGGTGTCGGTGATTGTTTGGACGATCATCGGCAAGGTCGCCCCCGCCTCCAATCTTTTCCACACATGGAAACCGACCTGATTCAGCCCGTAATAGAGGCCGCGGTCGACGTCCAGAAGAGCAAGCTCCTCATCGCCGATCGGCGCCACGACGACCGACGGCTTGGCTTGCAGCGTTGCATCAGCGCTCATGCCGGTGTTCCCATTGTTTCCAATGTTTCGAGCCGCGGGAAGTCGACCCGTGGAATAATCGATCCCCTGGAATAATCAACGAAGGGCGGGGCCACCGCGGTGACCCGACCCGGTTGATGAAAAAGGATCAAGTCAAGGGCGACCCGCCGGGATTGTTCTCGAAGGTCAAGTCACCCACCGGTGTTCCGACCGGAAAGGAAGCGTCAAGGAAGGAGCCGGTCGAAGCCCCCTGAGTCATTTCCGAAACAGAGCCGTGCATGGTAAGACGTGGCGCCTCATACGCGAGTTTCGCCATGAGCTTATCCTCCTTTTTAAGATAAGAATGCTC
>JAEZPL010000069.1 GCA_023413605.1 Pseudomonadota bacterium | reverse complement strand
GGGAAACCAGACGGGAGGCGGATATGCCGGTGTGGCGCCGTTACCTCGTGAAGCAAACGACCGGGCAACTCGTCGAGCTGCCGAGCCGGACGTACGACCGCGCCGATGACGGCACCGCCCCCATCCCCGACTTCGCCGGCCGTTGCGTCGAGCTGGTGTCCGCCGTGCTGGTGGGCACGCCGGGAACCGCCGCGCGGGTGACCGAGGTGGCCTTCACCAAGCTCTATTTCGACCAGTCCGGCTACGTCGACGCGGCCAAGCGGGAACGCATGATCCGGCTGATGCTGGAAAGCTGCGCCGACCGCCGCTGCCCGACGACCGCGGTGCGCCCGGCAACCTCCGTCTGCGCCGCCCTGACCGAGCGCGCCGACGCGGCCCGGCTGGAGCTGACGCGGGATTTCGGCTGGGATCCGGCCCCGGCGGAGGTCCGCGCGGCGCTCCACGTGCTGGACGTGGAAAGGCCCGCCGCCCGCCCCGTGGGAAAAGGGGGACCAACCCTCCATTGAGGGCGCCTGGAGGAGGGTGCCTCTGTTCACGCGGCGATCCGCCACCATATGGGCTTGGTCCCCAAGGAGGATCGAGACCGCCCGATGCACCGCCGCTACACCGTCCACGCCCCGTCCCTTGCCCGCCTGCGGCAACTGGCGCTGATCGGCGCGGGCTGGACCATGATCGGGCTGGGCGTGCTGATCGCGCCTCTGCCCGGACCCGGCGGGTTGCCGGTGATGATGCTGGGCGGGGCCATTCTGCTGCGCAATTCGGCCGGCGCGCGCCGCCTGTTCGTGCGCATGAAGCGCCGCCATCCCCGCCTGTTCCGCCCGGTGGAGCGCATCCGCGTGAAGCTGCGCCGCCGCCGCCACGAGTCCCGAAGCTGATCCCGGACCCGAAGTCCGGACTCCGCGGGCGATCCGCAAGCCTGACAAGCGCCTGACGAGGCTGGACAGCCGCGCGGCGCTGCGTCCATCTTGTCGGCCCCCGGAAGAGGTCCGGCGGTGCACTGGAGGCTGTGGTGAAGTCCGGTAACGCGATCCTGTCGAGCTATGGAACGACGATTTTCGAGGTGATGTCCCGCCTGTCGGAGGAGCATGGGGCGATCAACCTCGGCCAGGGATTCCCCGACGACCGCGGCCCCGCCGACGTGCTGGAGGCCGCGTCGAAGGCCCTGCTGGAGGGGTGGAACCAGTACCCTTCGATGATGGGCACGCCGGAACTGCGCCAGGCGCTGGCCGTCCATGGCAAGCGTTTCTACGGGCTCGACATCGACTGGAAGACCGAGGTGATGGTCACCTCCGGCGCCACGGAGGCGCTGACCGCCTGCCTGCTCGGCCTCATCAATCCGGGCGACGAGGTGGTGCTGTTCCAGCCGATGTACGACAGCTACCTGCCCATCATCCGGCTGGCCGGCGGCGTGCCGCGCTTCGTCAGCCTGAAGGCCCCGGACTGGAGCTTCACCCGCGCGGATCTGGAAGCGGCCTTCTCGCCCAAGACGAAGCTGGTCCTGATCAACGATCCGCTGAACCCGGCCGCCAAGGTCTTCGCCCGCGAAGAACTGGACCTGATCGCGGAGTTCGTGCAGCGGTTCGACGCCCTGGCCGTCTGCGACGAGGTGTACGAGCACATCGTCTTCGACGGGCGCCCGCACATTCCGCTGATGACGCTGCCGGGCATGCGCGACCGCTGCCTGAAGATCGGCTCGGCCGGCAAGACCTTCTCGCTGACCGGCTGGAAGGTCGGCTATGTGACGGGCGCGCCCCATCTGCTGCAGCCGGTCGCCAAGGCGCACCAGTACATCACCTTCACCACCGCGCCGAACCTCCAGGTCGCCGTCGCCTATGGGCTGGGCAAGGACGAGGCCTATTTCACCGGGCTGGCCGCAGGCCTTCAGGCCAAGCGCGACCGGCTGGCCGATGGGTTGCGCTCGGTCGGGTTCGACGTGCTGCCGTCCGCCGGCACCTATTTCGTGGCCGCGGACATCACGCCCTTCGGCTTCGACGGCGACGACGAGGCCTTCTGCCGCCGCCTGACCGCCGAGGCCGGCGTGACCGCCATCCCCGTCAGCGCCTTCTTCGTCCAGGATGCGCCCCGGTCCATCATCCGCTTCTGCTTCTCCAAGAAGGACGAGATCCTGGACAGCGCGGTTGCGCGGCTTCGGAAACATTTCCCGCCGCGCTGACCTTCAATTATTTGTTTACAAATAGAGGAAGAGTTTCCCTTGCTTGGTAGGATATTGGTAACGCTCTTGGTTTAGGGTCGCTACCGTATGGATGCCCCCGGGGCATCGCGGCGTGCCGCCGGTGCGCCGCATACGGGAACAGGCGGCATGCAGGCACCGATATCCTTCCGATGGGGCGTGGTCGTTCTCACCATCGTTGCGTTGGTGACGGTCTGGGGCGGCTTTGCGCAGGTGTCCCGCGGCGTGATCCGCAACCAGACCCAGGACGCCATCGCGCGGGCCGAAACCATGGTCCGCGCCTTTGAGAAAAGCACCCACCGGGCCATCCACGAGGTGGACATCACCCTGAGCATCCTGGCGCAGGAGTTCGCGGAGCGCGGGCTGGCGGGCACCCGCCGGCTCATCGACCACAATCTCTACGACCGCACGCTGATCCATCACTTCACCGTGCTGGACGCCAACGGCGACCTGACATTCCGAAGCGAGGGGATGGGGGGTGCGGGCACCCTGCGCGAGGACACGGTCTTCGCCTTCCACCAGACCACCGGCCGGGACCTGATGCACATCGGGCCGCCCTATGCCGGCACGACCGGCGGCGAGCCGCTGCTGCGCTTCAGCCGGCGGCTGTCCGGGCCGGATGGCGGCTTCGCCGGCATCGTCGTGGCGAACGTCGATCCGGACACCCTGGCGGAATTCTACCAGCAGGCGAACCTGGGGCCGGAAGGATCGGCGACCCTGATCGGGCTGGACAAGGTGATCCGCGCCCGCGGCGCGCGCCAGGAAACCGACGCGGTCGGGCTGGCCATCCCGCATTCCCGATTGTGGACCGAACTGGGCCGGTCGCTGAACGGCGTCTATTGGCAGGAAACCAAGAGCGACGGGCAGTTGCGCGCCTATGCCTACCGCGTGGTGGAGGGCTATCCGCTGGTCGCGGCCATCGGGGTCGCGGTTGCGGACATCGAGGCCTCCACGGCCGACCTGCGGCGCACGCTGTTCGCCATCGCCGTGCTGCTGACGATATCGGTCATCCTGGTGGCGGTGTTCCTGCTGGTCCAGCACCGGTCGGCGGAGCGGCTGCGGGCGGCGCTGGCCATGAACCGCAATTTCCTGGCCCGCGTCAGCCACGAGCTGCGCACCCCCCTGAACGCCATCCTCGGCTTTTCCGAGGTGATCCGGGATCAGGTCCTGGGCCCGGAGGCCACCGCCCGCTACGCCGACTATGCCCGGGACATCCACGAATCGGGCCGGCACCTGCTGGCGCTCATCAACGACATCCTGGACCTGTCGCGGCTCCAGGCCGGGGCCATGGCGCTGCACCCGGAAACGCTGGACGCCGCCACCGCCATCGAGTGGGCCATCCGCATGGTCGGCCCCCAAGCCGAAGCCAAGTCCATCCGGGTGGACATGAACATCCGGCCCGGCTTCGGCCGTGTCACGGCGGACGACCGGGCGCTGAAGCAGATGCTGCTGAACCTGCTGTCCAACGCCGTCACCTTCACCCCGGTGGGCGGGCGCATCCTGGTGTCGGTCGGCCCCGGGCCGCTCGGGCGCTGCCACATCCGCGTCATGGACAACGGCATCGGCATGACGCCGGAGCAGGTGATCCACGCGACCGTTCCGTTCGGCCAGTCCTCGGCCATGGTGACCCGGCGGGGGCAGGGCAGCGGGCTGGGCCTGTCCATCGTCAAGTCGCTGATGGAGGCGCACGGCGGCCGGCTGCAGATCGACAGCCGCCCCGGCGAGGGCAGTCAGATCACGTTGGAATTCAGGGGGGAATTCCCGGGAAAATTCGCGGCCTGATTCCGGCCCGATTTGTCTGCTATCCATCCTTCGCCACCCGAAGGTTCGGACGGCCGGAGATCGCCGATGCCCGGATTTTCCGGTGGTGTTGAGTTTTTCGGAAATGTGCCGCAAAGCCGTGGCGAATTGCCAACCGCTTGGGCATACTCCGCGCCGGTTTTCTTAAGTGTCGCCCAGCCGGCCCGGCCGGGCGGCCGGTTCAGGGAATCTCGAATGTTGCGTGCTTTGGCGCGTGTCTGTGCCGCCCTCGTCGCCTCTTCCGCCCCCGTCCTCGCCGCCGAGGCCCCGCCGCCGGAACCCGTGCCGTTCGGCGTGTCCGGCACCGAAGTGGTGGCCGAACGCGACGTGCCGCAGGCGTGCTTCACCTTCACCGACCGGCTGGAAAAGTCGCGCGCGGTGAATTACCGCGATTATGTGGAGGTGAAGCCGGCCGCCGAGGCCGCCGCCGACACGGCACCCGCCTCCGCTCCGGGGAGCCGCGATGTGGTCGCCCGCGACAAGACGCTGTGCGTGGAAGGCCTGCAGCACGGGCAGAAGTACCGGATCACCCTGCGCGAAGGGCTGCCGGGAAGCGACGGCAAGCGCCTGCCCGTGCCCGACAACCGCGACATCGAGGTGCCGAACCGCAAGCCGGCGCTTGCCTTCCGCGGGGCGGGCTACATCCTGCCGCGCGTCGGGACGGACGGGCTGCCGCTGCGCTCCATCAACCTCGACCGCGCCAAGCTCCAGGTGCTGCGCATCAACGACCGCTCGCTGGTCGAGAAGATCTATTTCGGCCGCATCAGCCAGCAGCTGTCCGACCACGAGGTGGGCGAGATCCTCGACCGCTCCGGCAAGGAGGTGTGGCGCGGCGAGATGGCGATCAGCAACAGCCGGAACCAGGCGGTCGTGACGCCGTTCCCCATCGACGCCGTCCTGGGCAAGCTGGAGCCCGGCGTCTACATCGCCGTGGCCAGCACCGAGGAGATCAAGCCGGGCGGCTGGGACCACAAGGCGACGCAGTGGTTCGTCGTCTCCGACCTCGGCCTCAACACCATCATGGGCGAGGACGGTCTGGTCGTCTTCGCGCGCTCCGTCGCGACCGCCGCGCCCGAAGCCGGGGTGGAACTGCGGCTGTTCGCCCGCAACAACACCGAACTCGGCAAGGTGCAGACCGGGCCGGACGGGCTGGCCCGCTTCGATCTGGCCGCCCTGCGCGCGGCCGGGAGCGAGCCGGCGCAGGCGCTGTTCGCCTACCGCGGGGCCGGCGATTTCGGCTTCCTCGACCTCGTCACCCCGTCCGTCACGAACACGGCGAACGCCGCCGGCGCGCCCGGCGCCGCCCCGGCCAACGCCGCGGTGCCCGCCGGTGCGACCCGCCCCGCGGCGGGGCAGCCCGATGCCTTTCTTTATACGGAGCGCGGCATCTACCGCCCCGGCGAGACGGTTCAGCTCGCCGCCCTGCTGCGCGACGCCGACGCCAAGCCGGTGAGCGGCCGCCCGGTGACCCTGCGCATCCAGCGCCCCGACGGTTTCGAGGTGGAGCGCCGGCCGCTCGCCGAATCCGGCGGCGCCAGCTTCGCCACGCGGATCGAGCTTCCGGCCAGCGCCTTCACCGGCACCTGGACGGTCACCGCCCATGGCGAGCCGGAGCCGGGTGCGACGTCCAATGCGCCCGGCTCGGTCCTGGGCCCCGTCCTGGGCCGCACCGAGTTCCTGGTGGAGGACTTCGTTCCGCCGCGCCTGGACGTGGCGCTGACCGCGGAGGCGAAGGAGCTGCCGGCCGACGCCAAGACGACGCTGACCGTGGACGGCCATTTCCTGTACGGCGCCCCGGCCGGGGGGTTGCCCGGCGAACTGTCGGTGACGCTGCGCGCCGCCGCCAACCCGTACCCGAATCTGCCCGGATACCGCTTCGGCCTCGCCCAGGAAGAGGTGAAGCCGCAGCGCGCCGACCTGCCCGGCTTCACCACCAACCGCAACGGTCAGGCCAAGGTCGACTTCAGCCTGCCGAAGCCGCCGGAAAGCACGAAGCCGCTGGAGGCCGTCATCCGCGCCACGGTGCTGGACATCGGCGGCCGCTCGGTCAGCCGCGATCTGGTGCTTCCGGTGCGCCACCAGCCTTTCGCCATCGGCATCCGCCCGCGCTTCGAAGGCGACGGCGTGCCGGAGGGGGCGACCGCCGGCTTCGACGTCGTGGCGGTCGGCGCGGACGGCCAGCCGGCCGACAAGGACGAGCTGTCCTACGAGCTGTTCGAGGAGGACTACGACTACGTCTGGTTCGAGGCGAACGGGCGCTGGGACTACAAGGTGACGGTGCGCGACCAGCGCGTCACCGGCGGCACGCTGGCCGCCCAGGCGGCCAAGCCGGCCTCGGTGGAGGCGCCGGTCGGCGCCGGCCGCTACCGGCTGGAGGTCTTCGACCCCAAGACCGGCGTGGCGAGCAGCTTCCGCTTCGCCGCCGGCTGGTGGATGACGCCGACCGCGGGCGAGCGCCCGGACGAGGTGGACGTGACCGTCATGATGCCGGCCTACAAGGGCGGCGAGACGGCCTGGGTCTATGTGAAGCCCCCCTATGACAGCCAGGTGCTGATCGCCGTCGCCGACCGCAAGGTCCGGCAGGCCTCCACCCGCCGCATCGGGCCGGAAGGCGCCTTCCTGGAAATTCCGGTCGACCCGACCTGGACCGGCGGCGTCTATGTGCTGGCCACCGCCTTTGCCACGCCGGACCAGCAGGGCGGCGCCAAGGCCGCCGCGCGCCGCGCGGTCGGCCTGTCCTGGCT
>JAEZPL010000021.1 GCA_023413605.1 Pseudomonadota bacterium | reverse complement strand
CACCGTGGTGTCCACCCGCGTGCTGTCGCCGCGGACCGCCGTGGCCATGGCCGCCTTCTTCAACTTCATCGCCTTCCTGTTCTTCGGCCTGCATGTGGCGACGACCATCGGCACCGGAATCGTCGGCAGCGGGGTGGTGGACGCCAACGTCATCTTCGGCGCACTGATGGGCGCCATCGTCTGGAACGTCTTCACCTGGTGGCTGGGCATCCCGTCCAGTTCCTCCCACGCGCTGATCGGCGGGTTGGTCGGCGCCGGCGTGGCGAAGGCCGGCTGGGGAGCCATCGTGGTATCGGGCCTCGCCAAGACCGCCGCCGCCATCGTGATCTCGCCGGTCGTCGGCTTCGTCCTGGCCAGCGCGCTGATGGTCATCGTGTCATGGCTGTTCGTCCGCACGACGCCCTTCGCGGTGGACCGGCTGTTCCGCCACATCCAGATCGTTTCCGCCTCGCTCTACAGCCTGGGGCACGGCGGCAACGATGCGCAGAAGACCATGGGCATCATCGCCGTGCTGCTCTATTCGCAGGGCATGCTGGGGGCGGAATTCCACGTTCCCTTCTGGGTGGTGATCAGCTGTCAGGCCGCCATGGGCCTGGGTACGCTGTTCGGCGGCTGGCGGATCGTGAAGACCATGGGGTCCAAGCTGACGGAGCTGAAGCCCGTCCAAGGCTCCTGCGCGGAGACGGGCGGCGCCATCACGCTGTTCGCCGCGACGTGGCTGGGCGTGCCGGTCAGCACGACCCACACCATCACCGGCGCCATCATCGGCGTCGGCGCCACCCGCCGCACCAGCGCGGTGCGCTGGGGTCTGGCGCACGGCATCGTCACCGCGTGGGTCATCACGCTGCCGGCGACGGCCGTCGTGGGCGCCCTGTTCTATGAAATCTCGCTGCTGATGTGGTGAGGCAGGAAAACGAAAAGGGCGGCCAGAAGCCGCCCTGTTTCGTATCGTTCCGTCCGGTGAATGGAGCGGGCGAAGGGATTCGAACCCTCGACCCCAACCTTGGCAAGGTTGTGCTCTACCCCTGAGCTACGCCCGCGCCGCTCCAGCGGAGGAGCGGCCCATATACCCGGTGGCGCTTACGCTGGCAAGCGCCTTTTGTATCCTCCCCATCGATTTGTTCGGAAAGGCCCCCGAGCCGTGCCTGAATGGCGCACCGACATCGACGCGCTGGTCTTCACCCCGCCGGGACACCGGGGCGTGTGCGCCGTGCACCGGCTGGCCTTCCGCACCCTTCTGGGCCGCCTGCCGGAACCGGCGGATTGCCTCGCCCATTTCGCCGCGAACCGCGCCGCGTTCGAACAAGCCGCGGCAGAAAAGATCGCCGGCCGCGGCCTTTCCCCGGACGCCAACCTGCACCTGACCAGCCGCGCGATCCAAAGGGCGGCGGAGGGGATTTCGCTTCGGTGAGGAGAATTTCACCACCAAGACACCAAGACACCGAGCCAATTGGCACAAGCCTTGTCCGCGCACAGTCACCGGCACCAAGCCAGGATTGAGAACTTGGCGCCTTGGTGTCTTATTGGTGGAAATCGCTCAATCATCCTGGAACCTCGACCACCTCCGCGTGCAGCAGCAGGGCCGTTTCCGGGCGTTGTTCCGGCAGCAGGATCCCAACCTGCCGCAGAAGCGCCCCGGAAGCGACCAGCCCCTCCCCACCCAGGCGGCGTTGCGCGGGCGAGGGGGCATAGCCCCGCACCCTCTGCGGCCCCGGCAACGTCAGGCGGTAGGTTCGGGCCTCGTCCAGCCCCGGCAACAGCAGGGGCGGCGGAAGGGGCGCCGCGCCGCTCCGCATCTGGGCCACGAGATAGACGGCCTCGCTTCCGTCCCCCGCCACGACGCCTTGCAGGCGCCGCCCATCCACCTCGGCCATGGCGTGATGCCGCCCCCCGTGCACCAAGGGACGCAGGCGCTTGTGAAGGGCGATCCAGTCGGCCAGTTCCTTCGCCTCTCCCGGCGACAGCGTCAGCGGGTTCAACTCGACGCCGAAATGGCCGAACATCGCGACGCAGGCGCGGAAGCCCAGACTGTGGCGCCGGCCGGTCTGGTGGTTGGGGCTGGCCGAGACATGGGCGCCCATCACCTCCGGCGGCAGGAAGCGCAGGAAGCCGTGCTGGATGGACAGCCGGTCCAAGGCGTCCGTACAGTCCGACGGCCAGACGCGCACCGCCCGCCGCATGATGCCAAGGTCCGCCCGCCCGCCGCCGGACGCGCAGCTTTCGATCTCCAGCGCCGGATGCGCCGCGCGCAGGCGGTCCATCAGGGCGTAGGTCGCCAACGCCTGCCGGCGGTAGGCCGGCCGCCCCGCGGCATCGCCGGCATCGGTCAGATCGCGGTTCATGTCCCATTTCAGATAGGCGATGGGCACCTCGCGCAGTTGCCGGTCCAGCGCGTCGAACAGGTAATCCGCGACCTCGGGCCGGGTCAGGTCCAGGACGAGTTGTCGCCGGCTGGTGACCGCCGGCCGTCCCGGCAGGCCAAGCGCCCATTCGGGATGCGCGCGGAACAGGTCGCTGTCGGGGTTGACCATTTCCGGCTCGACCCACAGGCCGAATTCCATCCCAAGCTCGTTCACGCGGCGCGCGAGCGGCCCCAGTCCGTTGGGGAAGACCGCCGGATCGGGCGTCCAGTCGCCCAGCCCGGCGCGGTCGTTGCGCCGCCCCCGGAACCAGCCGTCGTCCAGCACGAAACGTTCGACACCCAGCCGGGCCGCCGCCTCGGCCTGTTCCATCAGGCGCTCCTCGTGCAGGTCGAACGCGTTGCCCTCCCAGGTGTTCAGGATCACCGGCCGGGGCCGCATGGAGCCGCCCGGCCAGCGCAGGATGTGCCGCCGCACATGATCGTGGAAGCGCCGGGACAGCCCGGACAGACCCTCTGCCGACACCGCGGCATAGGCGGGGGCGGTCTCCAGCCGATCGCCCGTGTTCAGGATCACCTCGCCGGGGTGGAACAGTTCCCCCACCGTCACCAGAACCAGGCCGTCGATCACCCGCTCCGCCGTCAACCGCTGCCCGCCGCTCCAGCCCAGTTGGACTCCGTAGGCGGTCCCGCTCTCCTCCCCGCAGCCGGGCAGGCCGGCGAGCAGGCCGGGAAAGTGGCTTTGCGACCGGTTGCCGCGCGTTTCGATGTTCAGCGTTTCCCGCGCGACGGGGATCGTGGTTTCCTGGAACTCGCGCGCCCAGCGCCCCTCCAGAACGCGCAGTTCCGCCACCTCGGCCGGCAGCAGGAAGACGCCGGATGCCAGACGTTCCACCACCAGCCCCGGCGCGCCATCATTGATCAGGACGCTGCGCGCGGTCAGCACGCCGGAATCGCCCAGCATCAGATGAAGTTCGAGGGTCAGCTGCGCCACCCGGTCCCGGGCGACGATCACGCACGCCGCACCGCTTCGCCGAAACTCCTGCACGTCGAAAGCCGCCGTCCAGTCCAGGCCCGCGCGGTGGGCGACCAGCGCCGGGGTGGTCCGCACGTCCAGCCCGACCGTCGGCATCAGCGTCGCCTCCGGCACCCTGCGGTCCAGGCTGTTGTTGGCCCGTCCCGCCGCACGGAGGTCGCGCAGCCACGCCGGATCCACCTCATCCGGCAGGCGGGCACCCCACCAGGCGATTTCCGGCAGGCCCTGCGCATGGCGCAACAGGATCAGCGAAGCCCCAGGCCCGTCCAGCCTGAGAATGTCAGGCGGAACGTCCTCAACCGCACCGCCGGGCGCCGCCGCCTCGGCGTTGCCCGCGCGCAGCCGGCCGAAGGCGGCAGCCGCCGCGGCCGCGGCCAGAAGCCGCCGACGGGCAATCCCGGTGCGCTGCGCCATTTTTGCGTCCTCCGGTCATGGCTCCTCAGGGGAACCCGAAGGGAGGTGTCGCCAATTCCGACCGCCGGCAAGGCGGAGGCATGCCGGAAGGCCGGAATTCGGAAGCACAGAGAGCCTGTTTGAAAAGCCCTTTATGGTGCTGCCTTGATGTCCTTCCACGTCATTCCCGCGAAGGCGGGGATCCGGGACCACTTGGAAAATCATCGGGATGCCTTGGATTCCCGCCTTCGCGGGAATGACGATCCATGGAGCTTACCCTTTACCGGATAGACTTTCCAAACAGGCACAAAGGGCCGGGCGCCCGCAAAGGGGTGCCCGGTCCAACGGGACGACGCACGCCCCGCGACGCGTGAACCGGCGGACCGGTCCAGGCAGTTTCAGGTCAGTTCACGGCCACCGGCGCTGAGGCCATCCCGCTGCGGAAATGGTTCAGGACATAGACGCGCACGCTGGTGGCGAAGGGGATGCCTTCGGTGCGGTTGTCGTGAATCTCGTTGCAGAGCGCTTCCAGAGTCTTGCCGTCCCGCGCGGCGATGTCCTTCAGGCCGTCCCAGATGGTGGTTTCCAGACGCAGGCTGGCGCGGCGGCCACCAACAATCACCGAGCGCGACACCACCGCCGGCGCCGCGGTGAGTGAGCTGAGGTCGGCCATCTCGTCGAGCGAGCGGGGAATGCGGCGGTCCATCTTCATCGGGTCGCTCCAGTCTTTCGCATGGCGCCAAGTGGCACGCAGGGGGGCGCGCGGGCGTACGTGTTTGGGATTCCTACGCCCGACGCCCCCGTCCGCCCTGTGAAGTTTTTCACAGTCCTGACAGTCCGTTCCGCCCCAAGGTCCGGCATACCGCAGTATTCACCCCGCGATTCCCACCCGTTGCGCGCCGGACCCGGAGATCAAAAAGAAGCGCGCCGCCGCAGGGGCCGAATCACACTTCGTGTAATTCCCAAGGTCATCGTATAAGGCTGGCGGCCACAGCCGGAGAGCGTCTTCCATGCCCCTCGACACCAGGCTTCTCCGCAGCACCGAACAGGCGGTGAAGGTGCACACCACCGGCACGCACCGGATCGTCGCGCCGGAACGGACCCTTGCGCGCGTGGCCCCGTTCCTGCCCGTCATGGGCATCACGCGCGTGGCGAACGTCACCGGGCTGGACACGGTGGGCATCCCGGTCGTGATGGTCACCCGGCCCAACTCCCGCTCCATCTCGGTGTCGCAGGGCAAGGGCGTGACGCTGGCCGCCGCCAAGGCGTCGGGCGTCATGGAATCGATCGAGAGCTACCACGCCGAACGCATCACCCTGCCGCTGAAATACGCCAGCTATGAGGAGCTGCGCTGGTCCCATCCCGTCGTGGACGTGACGCGCCTGCCCCGGCTGGGTTCCGGCGCCTTCACGCCCCACACCCCCATGCTGTGGATCGAGGGCGAGGAACTGCTGGGCGGCGGCCCCAAATGGGTACCGTTCGAGATGGTGCATCTGAACTTCACCCTGCCGATGCCCCCCGGCTCCGGCTGTTTCCTGGCCGGTTCCAACGGGCTGGCCTCCGGCAATTCGCTGGCCGAGGCCATCGGCCACGCCGTCACCGAACTGGTGGAGCGCGACGCCGCCACGCTGTGGCGCCTCCGGGGCCAGGACGCGCAGGACGAGACCCGCATCGACCCGGGGACGGTCACCGATCCGGTGTGCGCCTCCCTGCTGGAGCGGTTCGGAAACGCCGGCGTGGACGTCGGCCTGTGGGAGATCACCAGCGACATCGGCCTGCCGGCCTTCCTGTGCCGCATCGTGACGCGGGAAGACGCGCCGCAGCAGTCCATCCGCCCGGCGCTCGGCATGGGTTGCCACGCGGCGCGGGAAGTGGCCCTGTCCCGCGCCCTGACCGAAGCGGCGCAAAGCCGGCTGACCTTCATCGCCGGGGCGCGCGACGACATGCCCCGCGCCGAATACGAACGCCACCTCGACCCGGCGCAGCACGACCGCTGGAAGCGCCGCATCAGCAACGGTGCCGGGCACCGCGACTTCGCCACCGTTCCCACCTTCGCCGGCCGAACCATCGAGGACGACCTTGCCTTCCAGCTCGACCGGCTGCGTGCCGTCGGAATCGAGGAGGCGGTGGCCGTCGACCTGACCAAGCCGGAATTCGGCATCCCCGTCGCCCGCGTCGTCATCCCCGGCCTGGAGGGGGTCGACGATTCCCCCGACTATCTGCTGGGCGCGCGGGCCAGAGCGGTCGTGGATACGCAACCGGAACCGGATTCGGAACCGGTTTCGGGCAAGGAGACCCGCGCATGACCGGAATCCACGTCTTTCTGGGCCCCACCCTGCCCCGCGAGGACGCCGCCCGCGAGCTGAACGCCACCTATCTGCCGCCGGTCGCGCAGGGCGACATCATCCGCCTGTGCGCGCAAAAGCCGCGCGCCATCGGCATCGTGGACGGCTTCTTCGAAAACATTCCCTCCGTCTGGCACAAGGAAATCCTGTTCGCCATCGACCAGGGCATCGCCGTCTTCGGAGCGTCCAGCATGGGCGCGCTGCGCGCGGCGGAACTGCATCCCTTCGGCATGGTCGGGGTCGGCGCGATCTTCGAGGCGTTCCGCGACGGACGGCTGGAGGACGACGACGAGGTCGCCGTGATCCACGGCCCGGCCGAACTCGGCTACCCCAGCCTGTCGGAAGCCATGGTCAACATCCGCCGCACGCTGGCCGACGCCGTGCAGGACGACGTGATTCCGGCGGAGACCGCCCGGCAGCTGGAGGCCATCGCCAAGGGCCTGCCCTACCGGGACCGCGGCTATGGCCGCGTCATGCGGCTGGCCGCGGACCAGGGCGTGCCGGACGAGGAGTTGGCCGACCTGAAGCTCTGGCTGCCCAACGGCCGCTTCGACCAGAAGCGCGAGGACGCCCGCCTGATGCTGCGCGCGCTGCGCCGCTGGGACGCCCAGGGCGCCCCGGCGCCGGCCCGGCACTTCCATTTCGAACACACCGTGATGTGGGACAGGGCCGTCCGCGACGCGGAACCTGTCGCGACCTGATCCCCGTTCCGCTAGGCTGACCGCATGCCGCGCACCGACCCCGGCGTGGCCCCACCTGAACGGCGGCGCGAGAGCACATGGGATTATCGCTGGATGTTGGAAAAGTTCTTCGCCGCAATCGTTTGTTGAGCGGCCTCGACGACGGGCAGATGGTCGAACTGGTGTCGCTCGGCCGGCTGTCGCGATTCAGGGAAGGGCAGACCGTCTTCAGCAAGGGCGATCCGGGCGATTGCCTCTACGCCATCCTGAAGGGCCAGATTTCGGTCTCCACCTCGTCGGTGGACGGCAAGACCATGCTGCTGAACATTCTGAACCCCGGCGACGTGCTGGGGGAGATCGCCCTGCTGGACGGCAAGGACCGCACGGCGGGGGCCTCCGCCCTGCGCCCGTCGGAACTGTTCCGCATCGACCGGCCGGAGTTCATCTCGTTCCTGGAGCGGCACCCCAAGCTCTGCATCCAGATGATGGCCGTGCTGTGCGAACGCCTGCGCTGGGTGTCGGAAAACATCGAGGACGCGGTCTTCCACGACGTGCCGCGCCGGCTGGCCCGGCGCATCCTGCTGCTTGTGGAAACCTATGGACAGCGCACCCCCACCGGCCTGCGCATCAACCAGGCCGTGTCCCAGGAAGCGCTGGCGGCGATGCTGGGCGTCACCCGCGAGATGGTGAACAAGAGCTTGCGCGCGTTGCGTAATTCGGGGGCGATCACCTACACGAAGGGCTTCATCGTGGTCGCCGATCTTGCGCTGCTGAAAGATATGGCAGGCGAATCCGACCGCGTGCCTTGACCCAATCGTTCACACCCGTTTAGTTTTATCGTCGCAATCTCTTTCAATCGCGCTATAGTAGGACCAAGCCCGAATTGGGCGATCATAAAGGGCGGGCGAGGGCAAGGGATACCATGGCCATGGCTGGACAGGAACCGCAGACAAGCAACGCGACGCCTCCGGCCGGTGTGGCACCGCTGGCGGCGAGATCGGTCAAGCTGTTCGGTCAGGCAACGCAAATCCGGCTGGAGCCTTCCTATTGGGAAGCCCTGGACGAGATTTGCCGCCGGGAGGATCTGACGGTCGATGAGCTTTGCAGCGACCTGAAGGACCGGCTGGACTCGCAGACCAAGCGCTCCCGCAGCGCGCTCAGCGTGTCGCTCTCCAACGCCCTGCGCGTCTTCATCGTCGGCTATTACCGCAAAGCCGCGACGGAGAAGGGACACGACCGCGCCGGCCACGGCCGCGGCGACCCGTTCGTCAGCACCCCCTTCGACCTGCCTCCGCCCCCTGAGCGGCCCTGAACAAACCCTTCCTGCCCCATGGATGTAAGAATGCCGCCCCGGCCCGACGCACGGTTCGGAGCCGGTCCGGCCGCGGAATTTCGGAACGCGACAATCCAACGGCGGGCCACCTCATCGCGACGCCTGCCATTCGCGGCTTCAGCATCGCTGCGGAGCCGATAGCCGCATGAGCACCGCCGAGTCGTCCAGCACCGGTTCGACCGCCACCAGCCCCCTGTTCCCGCGCACCGCGTGGGACCGGTCCCTGTTGCCCGAACTGGGCTTCATCGCCGGGATCATGGGGGTGCTGTTCCTGGTGATGCAGCAGAATTTCCTGCTGTTCCATACCCTTGCTGAATTGTTCGCCATCGTCGTGTCCACCACGATCTTCATGATCGCGTGGAACACGCGCGAGACCAACCAGTCGCCGTTCCTGGCCTTCATCGGCCTTTCCCTGCCGGCCGTGGCGTTGCTGGATTTGCTGCACAGCCTGGCCTACGACGGCTTGAATGTGATCGGCGAAGGCGGCCCCGGCCTGTCGACCCAGCTGTGGGTTGCCGCACGCTTCATCCAGGTCTCCATCTTCCTGGCCGCCCCGCTGCTGGCCGAAACGCGCCTGCGGGCCGGCAATGTGCTGCTGGCGCAGGCCGGCGCCATCGCCTGCGCCCTGCTGGCGATCTTCACCTTCGAGATCATGCCCGAGTGCTTCGTGCCCGGTCAGGGTCTGACGCCCTTCAAGATCGGCAGCGAGTACGCGATCAGCCTGATGGCGGCGCTGGCCTGCGTTCTTCTCGTGCTTCGTCGGCGGCATTTGGAAAGCGGCGTGTACGGCCTGACGCTGGGCGGCTTCGCCCTTCTGGTCCCGCAGGAGATGGTGTTCACGCTGTACAACGACCCGCACGGGATGCTGAACGCGCTGGGCCACTTCATCAAGATCCTGTCCTTCTACCTGCTCTACCGCGCGATCATCGTCACGGCGCTGAAGAATCCCTACGATCTGGCCTTCTACCGCATGCGTCGCAGCGAGGAGGCTCTGCGCGACCATCTGGGCGGGCTGGAATCGCTGATCGCCATGCGGACCGCGGAACTGCGGGAAAGCGAGGCGCGCTGGCGCGCGCTGCTGGAATGCTCCAACGACTGGTTCTGGGAAACCGACGACCGCGGCCGCTTCACCGCCCTGTCGCCCCGTGCGCAGGAATCGATCGGGCGCGGCGGGTCGGAATTGCTGGGCTTCACCCACGCCGACCTGCTGGACCCCAACCGGCCGGAGGAGGATTTCCCCGACCTGATGGAGGCCCTGCGGCGGCGCGAACCGTTCCGCCGGCTCGCCTTTCCGCTGGCGGCATCGGGGAGCGCGTCGCGCTGGATCATGGTCAGCGGCACACCCCGCTATGGCACGGACGGGCATTTCGTCGGCTACCGTGGCACCACCAGCGACATCACCGCGCAGCGCCAGTCGGCCGAGGCCGCGCGGCAGAAGCAGACCATGGCCGCGCTGGGCAGCCTCGTCGGCGGTCTTGCCCACGAGATCAACAACCTGCTGCAGCCCATCATCAGCCTGTCCGAACTGGCCCGGAACCGCGCGGGGGAGGATGCGAAGCTGCGCACCTACCTGGGCGCCATCCACGACAGCGGCATGAAGGCCCGCGCGATCATGCGCGACGTCCTGCAATTCGCCCGCGTGGAAGTGACCGAGTCGCCCGCGGGCGACCTTGGGGAAGCCATCCGCTCCGCGGTGGAACTGGCGTCCCCGTCCCTGCCGGAGGGGGTGCGGCTGCGCACGCGCACGGGCGCCGACCTCCAGCCGGTGACGATCACCGCGACAGAGTTGACGCAGGTGCTGTTGAATCTGATCCAGAACGCCGGCGACGCCATGCCGGAGGGCGGCATTCTCAGCATTTCCGCCGAAACCGTGACCGTGAAGGAACCGGAAGCGTCGCGCCGCCAGATGGTCGAAGGAAAGCACGTGCGCCTGACCGTTGCGGACAGTGGGTCCGGCATGGACGAGGCGACACGCCTGCGTGTGTTCGACCCATTCTTTACCACCAAGCCCGTCGGAAAAGGCACGGGACTTGGGCTTTCGGTTGTGTATGGTATTGTACGGAACGGCGGTGGTGATATCCTGGTCGAAAGCGCCCCCGGCCGCGGTACGACCTTCATCATCGACCTGCCCGTCGCCGAAACCGGCGTCGCGGGGCAAACGACACATGGGAACACGGTTCATGGCCAAGGTGCTGGTCGTTGAGGATTCCGCCGCCGTTCGGTTGGCCGTCACGGAGGTGATCGAGCAGGCCGGCCATACGGTCGAATCGGCTGAAAACGGCCGGGTCGCCATCGATCTGCTGGAACGCGAGACCTTCGACCTGATCGTCACCGACGTCCTGATGCCCGAGGCCGACGGCGTCGAGGTCATCAAGGCGGTCCGCGCCCGCCATCCCGACACGCGGGTGATGGCCATGTCCGGCGGCGCGCCGAACCTGCCGGCCGGCTACGCCCTGAAGATGGCGGAAATGTTCGCGGCCGACGCCGTGCTCTTCAAGCCCTTTCTGAACGAGGAGTTGGAGAAGGCTGTGACTCGGCTGCTGTCCGAGACCGCTCACTGATCGGAACTGCGCGACCGGCACCACCGGCCGGGGACCACCGGCGCGGGAAGCGTCCGAAGGTCGCACCCGCCGCATGCTTGACAGTTCGCCCGCCCCGCAGTACTCGTTAAGTCTCTAAACCGTAAGGTTTGGATAAGAACCGGCGGGCCGGGGCGTGGGAGGGAGACCCATAACAACAAGCGCCCCGGCCCGCCTTTTTCATGCGGGAATCAACAGGCCTGAAGCTGGCGGTCACCGGGACGGCGGCGGTCCCTGTCATACGGACGCTGCCTGAAGGCGTCGTCAGTATCCCCCTCTCGATCAATGCCAACGCATTGATCTGCCGGGTTTGACTATCGGCGGGCACTGGACGTGGTCATCCGCCGTCGGTATCAGGCCGCGGCTTGGCGCTTGGTCAGCAGCCCGCGCAGCAGGCGCGAAAGCAGGTCGGCGAGTTGGAACTGCTCCGGCCCCGGCAACCCGGCGATGACGCCCGCGAAGTCCTTCAGCGGATCGTGTTCCAGCAATTCCAGCGCCTTTGGCGTGGGGTGCAGTTGGAC